>JBJOIF010000130.1:0-14179 GCA_046047335.1 Planctomycetota bacterium
TTCCCGGGCGGGCGCGTCCGCCTGGTGCCCTCGGGGACCGGACTGGCGGCGTTCGAGCGCGGCCAGGTGCAGGCGCAGCAGTGCTTCATCTCCGCCGAACCTGTGCAGATGGAGTTGAAGGGGATTCCGGTGCGGGTGTTCAGCCTCGCCGAAGGCGGATACGACCCGTACACCGTGACCGTCGCGGCGGGCAAGTCGTTCTTCGACGGCCATCGAGAGGCGTGTGCCGCCCTCGTGCGCGCGCTTCGCGAGGGATGGCGCCGGTACCTCGCCGACCCGGGCCGCTACAACGCGGGCATCGCGGCGCTGAATCCGGCAATGACGGCCGCGGCGATGGACATTGCCGCGCGGAAGCAGCACGACCTCGTCGCGCCCCGGACGGGCGGCGCGGACGAGGTCGGCTGGATGGAGCGCGAGCGCTGGGAGCGGCTCGCGGACCAGCTGGTGGAACTCGGCTCCATCAAGGAGCCTCCCGCCGTCATCGACGACGTGTTCTGGAACGCACCGCGGTGAGGCCCACCAGCGCGGCAAGCGCGCCGGGCGCCGGCACCAGGTTCGACTCGACCCAGGCGATCGCCGCCTCGTGGTCTTCCTCGGAGGCGCCGAGGTTCCAGACGATCCAGAAGGTGTCGCTGGTGCCGAAGCCCGCCGCCGAGAAGGTGAACGCCGACAGGTAGACGCCGTTGGTCGGGTCAGTCCCGCCCGCCCCGAAGATCGTGTACTCCGGGTGGAGGTCGAGTCCCGCGGTCACCGTGAACGAGAACGACCCGCCGGTGGTGCTGAAGGCATCCTGCCCACCGAACGAGGCCAGCAGCCCGGCGTCGGACCCCGTGAAGCCGGCGCCGGTCCACGAGCTCATGCCCTGCAGCAGGTTCATGGTGAGCGACGTGCCCACCAGGTCGGAGCCGATTCCTGGCTCGTCGATGCTGAACGGGAAGTCCGGGTCCTCGCCCATCTCCGCTTCGAACACGCGGAGGCCGGGGAAGGTGACCGTTCCGGAGTCGTGGTCCCATCCGGAGGTCATGAGGGAGCCCCCCTGCGAGGAGACCCAGACGTCCGGCACGTCGCCGTCGGCCCACGCAGAAGCGGAGGCGATGGCGAACGAGGCGATGGCGACGAGGGGAACGATGCGTGAAGTGGCAGCGGTGAACATGGGAGCGGTCCTTGTGTAGGGATTGAAAGGGGTGAACATGGGTGCGGTCCTTGGGTGTGAACGGTTGGCAGGACTCACTGGCACGGGCCCCAGTTGCCCAGCAGGATGCCGAGGTCGACGCCATCGACCACGCCGTCGGCGTTGAGGTCGGCGGACCCGGGCTGGCCCCAGCTTCCGAGCAGGATGCCGAGGTCGATCCCGTCGACGGTGCCGTCGACGGCCAGGTCTGCGGCGCAGACCGGGGGATCGATCTCCCGCTCCGCGGCCTCGAAGGCGTCCGTGAAGTCCGGGGCGCCACCGTCAAGCACGAGCCACATCGCCATCGACGGTGCGATGCCTGGTGCGGTCGAGTAGAGCTCCACCTGCACGGCATAGGTGCGCTCCTCGGGCGCCTCGGCGCCGGCCGCGGGCAGCATGGTCATCGACAGGTGCCGATGCCAGCCGCCGTCGCCCTGCACCGCGAGGTCGAATCCGGGCGACGCTTCCGTCCCCGACGTCGCCGAGAGCGTCAGGAACGACACGCGAAGCCGCTCGCCGAGGGCAGGATCGGACGCCGTGGTGACGAAGCCGGCGCCGTCCCACACGAGCAGCGGCCCCGAGAACCGGAAGCCGACCCGCGTTCCCGTGGGGAACGTGCCGGGCAGGGCGTCGAAGCCCGGGTTCGACGTGAACCACGGGACGCCGGTGTCGCCGAACGATCCGGCGAACACGCGTCGTGGTGACCCGAGGGCCGCGCCCTCGATGGCGGTCGTGACGATGCGGCCGTCGACGACGGCGAGCCCGATGTCACCCTCGTGCTGGGCGTGCGCCGCGGTGGCGGTGGCAAGGGCGATGGACGCGGCGATGCCGCGTCTGAGAAGTGGCAGTGGCATGAGATTCCTTTGTTGCGGTGATGCGCTGGCCCGGCGGAGCGGACTCCAACGGGAGCGGATGGGGGTATCAATCGAGCGTGGGGTCGAACCGGTTCTCCGTGACGGAGCGGTACACGTCCTCGAAGGGCATCGTCCGGACTGCGCCATCGATGAATGCCCAGTTGCCCAGGCTGGCCGCCTGCGGCGTTCGGCGGTCGACGGCATTCACCAGCACCTGAGCCGCGGCACTGCGCGCGGGAACCGGGCTTGCGGCCCAGTCCTCCACGTGCGGATGGTCCGCGGACGCATAGCTGCCGCGCTCGGCCATCAGCAGGAAGCAGACGATCCGCGAGGGATCGCGCAGTTGCTGGAGCCGATCGACTCCCGCACCGGCGCCGTCGAGGGCCACCGTTGGGGAGTAGGAGCGCGACAGGTAATTGTTCATCCCGTAGCTCGTCCGTCGCAGCAGCGGCGGGCTTCCCGCATTCACCGGCTCGCCGTCGCCGCCGAGTTCGGTCGGCCAGTGCGGGCTGGTGTCGAGCGGGCTGCGTAGCGACCGCGCGTCACCCTCGAGGAAGGGCTGCAGCCCCACCACGAAGGAGTTCGCCGGATTCCCGAGCGAGCCGTGCGGAAGTCCCACGTCGGCGAACCGTTCCTCGTGGAGCGTCATGTACGCCGAGTGCGCCATGGCAAGCCCGCGGAGGATGGCCAGGTCGGCAGTGGCGAGCGCCGTGCGGCGCGCGCCGGCCAGTGCCGGCAGCGCCATCGCCGCCAGCGCGGCAATGATGCCGACCGTGACCAGGAGTTCGACGATGGTGAACGCGGTCCGTGAGGAACGCGCACCGTGGATGCGTTGCACGAGGATGCTGACCTTCAGGGACGGGCTCCGGCGGTGGCCGGGGGTCGTCCCGATTCGGGTGCGTGGTGCCAGTGGCGCAGTGGTGCGCCCGGATGGTCAGCAGGTCGGTGGCGGGCGGGCGGACACGACCAACGGTGGGGCCGGGGAGGCCATCGCCGGGGGGCAACGGTCGTTGACCACGGCGACCAGGGCATGCACCGTCGGGGCCGGGGTCACGCGGACCGCGTCCACGACCATGCCCTCGATGGCCGCGCATGTATCGCACTCGTCTTGGCCGTCGGCCGGAGCCGGGGCCAGCGGGACCGTGGGCGCGCAGGCGTCGCCGTGCGCGCACGCTTGCGTCGAGCATCCGGAACCGGGCCCGGCGTGGGCCACGGCCAGGTGGATCGAGCGGATGCCGATGCCGCCGATGGCCAGCAACGTGGCCAGCATGGCCACGGCGACGGCGGAGGGGCGGAGTTGGGCGATGCGCCGCACGGCGGTTTGAGTATAGGCAGCCTTACACTCGACGCAATGCCGCGCACCGAGCGACCGCCTCTACGGGTGTTTCCCACCACGCTCTGGGAGTACCCGAGCCAGCATTACGACTGGATCGATGAATCGGGCCGCCGGCACGTCATGCAGGGCGACAAGGACTACGCCGGGGCCACGCCGTCCTGGGTGATCTGGCAGCTCCTGATGCGATACACCCGAGCGTCCGACCGGGTCGTGGATCCATTCTGCGGCAGCGGCACCACCATCGACGTGTGCCGTTCGCTCGGTCGCCCGGTCAAGGGCTTCGACCTGGTACCGCGCCGGGAGGACATCGTGAAGGCCGATGCGCGGGCGCTGCCGCTCGGCGACCAGTCGGTGGACTTCGTGTTCATGGACCCGCCGTACTCCACGCACATCGATTACTCGGACGACCCGGCATGCATCGGCAAGCTCGATGCCGGCGGGGACGATGGAGGCAAGGAGTACTACCGCGCCATGGAGCAGGCCATCGGCGAGGCGCACCGCATCCTCAAGAACCGCCGGTACTTCGCGCTGTACGTGAGCGACAGCTGGCGGAAGAAGAAGGGAGCGCCGTCCGGCAGCGGCGCAGGGGCGTTTATGCCCATCGGCTTCGAGTTGTTCGCGATCATGCGACGCCAGTTCGTTCCCGTCGACATCATCAGCGTGGTTCGGCAGAACCAGAAGCTCGACAAGGGCAACTGGCGAAAGACCGCGGTCGAGGAGAACTTCTTCCTGCGGGGGTTCAACTATCTCTTCATCATGAAGAAGGTGGACGACGTGGTGCAGGGGGCCGGCAAGCACGGCCGGCCGCGCGGCCCACGGTCACGGTGACCAAGAGACCGGCGCCGCGGAGGCGCCGCCGCGCGGGGCGTCCTGCATGCGCGCGTCGGGCGCATCGCCCGCTCCGACGGCGATCGCGCGCAGCAGCCGCCACGCGTTCTCGTCGCGCAGGGTGCGGAGCGTGCCCAGCACGGCATCCTGCTGCGCGCGCAGCGCCAGCGCCTCGAGGTCGTCGGGAACCGGGACGTCCGCGGGCCGTTCGTCCTGCCAGCGGAGCAGGCGAGTCACCATGTCTGCGTCCACCGTGCGCCAGCGATCGGCGGCCGAGAGCACGTCGGCGGAGGCATCGGCCGGAATCGCCGCACTGGCCGCGCCGGCGTCGCGCCATGCCGTGCCGTCCAGGAAGAACTCCGGGAACGTCGCCTGCGACCATGCGCGCATGAACTCCGCACCCAAGGCTGGGTCCACGGCCGCGACCGATTCGATCGCCTGCCGCTGCACGGCTCGCCGGGCGCGGCCGGCATCGGCGATCCGTCGCACCATCGACTGCACCTCGGGATCGGCCATGTAGTCCGCGGGTCGGCCCACGGAGCCGGAACGCTGCTTGCGCAGCCCGAACACCACGAGGTCGCGCAGCGACTCCAGTCCGGCGCGCCGGGCCACCTCGGCGGTCTCCTGCAGTCGCGTGGCGTGCAGGGCCACCACGGCCACGGCGGCGTCACGCACGAGCGGCTCGCGCAGGAGCAGCGCGTACGACAGCGGATCCGCATCCGACTCCCAGAGCGGCCCGAGGAGCCACGGTTGCTGGAACCGGCGCCAGGGAAGCGCGGCCCGGCGCGCCGCCGAGATGGCGCGGGCGAGCACCATCCGCGAGTCGCCTTCGGGCAGGTCGATCACGATCGCCACCTCGCGAAAGGTCTCGTCGTCGGCGGCCACGCGTTCGGCATCCGCGTTGAGGAGCGCCTGCAGGTACTCGCCCAGCGCTCGTTCGAGCGCCCGCGCGCGTTCCTCGGCTTCCGGTCCGTCTCCACCGCCGCGCGCCAGCTCCATCGTGCGCGCCTCCATCGACCGCAGCGTCTCGCGCTGGCGCGTCTCCAGCGCCAGGCGCCGTGCCTCGTGCCGCTCCCACACCTGCTCCACCAGTGGGTCGTCGGGCCGCGCGCCGAGGGCGCCGGCTGCCCGGCGGAACGAGTCGTGGTCCATGCCGGGAGCGAGCAAGAGCTGCTCCGCGATCGAGAGGTCCTTGCGCCACTCGGGCTCGGGCTCGGCCGTCTCGGCCCGGAAGAACGACCGCGGTGCCCGCGCCACCAGCTGCGCAGCCGCGCGTGGCCCGAGCATCGGCGCCAATCGAGCGGTCGCCTGCGCTGCGGTGAGTTCATCGATTGCATCGATCGCGTCCACCAGTCCGTCGTCCGCCGTCCCGCGTTCGACGCCGTACTGCTGCTTAGCCAGTTGCAGCTTTTCGGCCAGCTTGGCGAGGGCGTCCTTCAGGGCGGGTGACGCGATCGCATTCGGATCGGTGCCCTGCACGGCCGCGGCCAGGCGTTGCGCACGGCGCAGCTCGTCCTCGCGTTCGGCGTCCGCCAGATGCCGCCTGGCCTCGTCGACGGCCCGCGCGGTCAGCGGCAGCCGACCGCCGCGCACTTCCGGGTGGGACGCGAGCGCGCCGAGGGCGAACCGCATGGCGGGGATGGCGGAATCGGTCGAGTCGGTCCGGCGCACGAGCATGCGTTCCGCAACCTGCGCGGCACGGTCCGCCGGCAGCACGGCGGCCATGCCCGCCAGCGTTCTTCGATTGGCGGCATCGACCGCGGCCATCGCCTCGGCACGGGTTCGGCCGGCCTCGAGGCGGGCCTCACGATTGGTCTGGTCCGCCTGCTTCCATGCCTCCTTCCGATCCTCGCCTTCCGCCTTCGCGTCGCGCAGCGCCCGGATCGTGGCGGGGTCGAGTCCACGCGCGGCCAAGGCTTCCATCCATGCTGCCGGGTAGGCGATGTCCGCATCGGCAAGCGCCTGCGCGGCCGCGGCCAGCCGCCGGCGATGGTCGACCAGCAGCGGCTCGATGGAGCCGCGCTCGGCCGCCGTCAGGTCCATCGATTCGAGCACAGGCTCGATGTCCAGGATCGTCGCGCGCCGCAGGCTGCCGTCGTCGAGGCCTTCGTGCACCTGCGCGCTTCGGTCGATCGCCCGGCGCATCATGGCGCGTTCGACGAATGCCGTCCGCGCGGGCAGTGCCTCGCCCAGGTCGGAGAACAGCCGCTCGTCCAACGCACGAATGCGTCCGAGCGCGGTGCGGTGCCGCCGCGCCAGCGCCGCGACCTCGGCGAGGTGGTCAGGTAGCCCGCCGACGTCGTCGCGGCCGGTGGTGGCCTCGCGGGCGTCCCGCACCACCGACACGAGCAGTTCGGCCCTCAAGGCATCGAACGCCATCAGGTAGGCGTCGTGCACCCGATCCACGGCCTGCCACTCCGCCGGCGTCAGGGGTGCAGCCTCCGCGCCCGCGGCGGTGGCCAGGTCGCGGGAGCGGACCGGCCCGGGCACGGCGTCGAAGCGCGTCTCGACCCACCGCCCGCAGCCCGATGCCATGGTGGCAACCAGGGTCACGAACAGCAGGGCGATCAGCCGTGCCGGGAGCATGGCACAAGTGTAGGAGGTCGGTAACCGTGCGATCGCGGGCCCCACGGGCGGCATGACGCCCGCCACGAGGGCCCGATTGCGGATTTCTTGGTCAATCCGCCGGGGTTCGCTTGTGACCCCCCCATCGCGAATCCGACCGTTGAGCATGGCGCTCGCGCCGGAGGAACCGACGATGGCACGCAGGACGCTCGACACGGCTCGCTTCACCACCACGATCGGCGCGGGTTCCGTGCTGGCGCTGGTTGCCTTCGCCTCGATGCGTGGCGGCCTGTTCACGCGCGGCGCGGGGGCCGAGTTCGTTCGCGCGGGGCTTTCGCCCATGGCGCTTGCCGATGGCGTGATCGATGTCCCGGGCGAACTTCCCACCCTTGAGGCGGCGCTCCGGCAGGTTCCGGACGGCGGGACCATTCGGCTGGCCCCGGGCGTTCACTTGGGCGCGGTGGACGCGTCCGGGAGATCCGTGCGCATCGAAGGTGCAGGGGCCGCCCTGTGCGAGGTCCGAGGCTTCGGCCGTGCACCGGTGCTGTCTTTCCGTGGTGAGGACTCCGACCGCGTGGAGCTGTCCGGGTTCACCGTGATCGGCGGAAGCGGCGCCGAGGGATGCGGCATCGCCGTGGTCGGCATGCAGATCGATGCACGCGACCTGCGGGTGGCCGCCAACGAAGGCGGCGGCGCCCGGCTCGTCGAATCCCGCGGTCGGTTTGCCGACTGCATCTTCGAAGGCAACCGCACCCGCGGATCGGGCGGCGCGGTCCGCGCGGAAGGCTGCACGCTCGACTTCATCTCCTGCGCATTCACGGGCAACGTGGCCGAGACCTTCGGCGGCGCGGTCTATGGCGCGGGTGGGACGGTGGCGGTGATGTCCTGCACGCTCGACGGCAACGCCACGCGCAGCGGCGCGTGGGGCGGCGCGGTGTTCGGTGAGGGCGCCGTGCTCGAGCTGCACGGCTCCGACTTCGCTCGAAACCGCAGCCAGGAGGCCGGTGGTGCCGTGTTCGTGCTCGGCGGCGTGGCCGACGTGTCGAAGTGCACGTTCGAGAGCAACTTCAGCGACGAGGGTCGCGGCATCTTCAGCCGCGGTGCGGGCGTCCGGATTGCCGGCAGTCGCCTCTGCGGCGCGTTCGAGGTGGCCCTCGGCGGCGACCTGGTGGCCGAGGAGTGCAACACGTTCGACGAGTCGTGCTTCGGCGACTGCAACCAGAACGGGGTGACCGACGCCGAGGAGATCGAGCGCGGCTGGGCGACCGACCGCGACGGCAACGGCGTCCCCGACGAGTGCGACCCGGACTGCAACATGAATGGGCTGCCCGATGGCTACGAGATCATGGCCGGCTTCGCGCAGGACATGAACGCCAACGGCCTGATCGACATCTGCGAGATCCGGGCCGGGCTGGCGCTCGACGTGGACGGCGACTGGATCCCGGACGATGCGCAGGGCCTGGATTGGCCGATGCCTGTCGAGGATCCGGCGGCCGACGTCCTGCCGGAGCAGTGGGGCGCGTCCGATGCCCCCATGCCGGCCCCCCAGTCGCCGGAGACGGATCCCCTGCATTGGGGCCCCGGCATGCGCTCGAACTGGATGCACGAGCCGGGGCGCTGAATCAAGCCAAACGCACGCGGAAGGATTCGAACCTTCAACCCTCGGTTCCGAAGACCGATGCTCTATCCGTTGAGCTACGCGTGCAGTGATTAAATTGGTCCCGGTACTCCCGGACCATTTTACAGTCCGATGGTCGAGTACCCCGCATCGACGTAGATGCACTGTCCCGTGATGCCCTTGCTGAGGTCGCTGAGCAGGAAAAGGGCGGTATCGCCCACTTCCTCGCCCGTGATGTTGCGGCGCAGCGGGGCCTTCTGCTCGACCCAGCCCAAGATCTCGCCGAAACCGCCGACGGCCATCGCGCTGAGCGTCTTGAGCGGCCCGCCGCTGATCACGTTCGCGCGGATCTGCCGCTCGCCGAGCTCCATGGCCACGTAGCGGTTGGTGGCTTCCAGCGCGGCCTTCGCCACGCCCATCACGTTGTAGCCGGGCACGGCCTTCTCGGCCCCGTAGTAGCTGAGCGCGATCATCGATCCGCCCTGCGGCATGAGGGGTGCGGCGCGCACGGCCATGGCCTGGTACGTGAAGGCGCTGATGTCCATCGCCTGCGTGAACACGGCGCGCGGCGTGGCGCAGAACTTGCCCTTCTCGAGCCAGCTCTTGTCGGCGAACGCGATCGAGTGCACCACGAAGTCGATGGTGCCGAAGTCGGCCTTCAGCTTGGCGAACACGGCGTCGAGGTCGTCGTCGCTGCCGGCATCCATCGGCATCAGCCACGGATCCTTCGCGCCAAGCTCCTCGAGGGCGTTGCGGCAGCGCCGCTCCATCTTCTCGCCGGGGAGGTGCGTGAACATGCACTCTGCGCCCGCCTTGAGGAGGCTCTGGGTGATGAACGTGGCGTAGCTGCGGTCGTTGGCGATGCCCACCACGAGGCCGCGCTTGCCCTTCATGAGTCCGCTGGTGTCCATGGGGGCGGAATCCTACGCGAAGCGCCACGGACGGGGATCGTCGACGTCGGCGCGCGGCACGAGCGCGTCGCGCAGCGCGGTGGTCAGCGCGGTGAGCCCGATGCCATCCCGTGCACCGATGGCGAGCGTGGCGTCCGCGCGTTCGGGGCACACGTCGGCCTCGGGACGGTCGCTCTGGTTCAGGACACGGATCCTGGCGGCACCCGACGGACCGGCGAGCGCTGCCCACCCAAGCCCGGGCGCGGTCAGTTCGATCACCAGGTCGGCGGCGGCGAGGGCACGCTCGGCCAGTCGCGCGGCGGCACGCTCCACCTCATCCATGCCCGTCCTGAGGCCGGGCGTATCGAACACGTCGGCGACCACGCCCCCAAGATCGATGCGTGCCGCCACCGCATCGCGGGTGGTGCCGGCCGTGGCGTGGGCGATCGCCACGGTTCGACCGGCGAGCGCGTTGAGGAGCGTGCTCTTGCCCGCGTTGGCCGGCCCAGTGATCACGACGCGCGCCGGATCGACCAGGCGCATGAGCCGGCGGTCGCGTGCGGCATCCGATGCGCTGCGCATGGTGCGGGCCGCGTGCCATGCGCCGTCGCCTCCCGCCGCCCTCCACCGGCGGGGCTGGTCGCCGAGCAGGTCGATGGCGTCTGGGCTCGCGGCGTGCGCGATCGCCGCGAGCATGCAGCGCTCCACCTCGTCGCGGGCCTCGGGGAAGCTCGCGGCACCCGGATCGGCGTGGACAATCCCATGGCGGCCCATCCACTCGTCGAGCGCCGCCCGGATGCGCGGTCCGCCGTGCGGCATGATCAGCGCGTGACCGGGAAGGACGCGCGCCACCACGCCATCGTCGATGTCGGCAAGTCGACGCCAAGGGACGTCGCCGGCGCGCGGAGCCGCCACGCCGCAGAGGGTCCGCAGCACCTCATCGATCGCCGCTTGGTCTCCCGAAAGGTGCGCCACCGCGATCGCCCCCGGCCTCGGCGCGGTCGACCACCACCATGTGGGCCGCTCGGCGCGTTCGGGCATCACTCCGCCTGTGCTGCGGCCTGCACCGCCACGCGGATGCCCTGCAGCACGAGATCCGGAACCACGCGCTGCGCGATCTCCTGGTCGTCGAAGAGCACCTCGGCATCTCCGCCGGTGGCGATTACGAGCGGGAACGCTCCGTAGCTGGTGGCGTACCGCTCCACCAAGGCGCGCACGCCGCCGCGGATCCCCTCGAAGACGCCGAGCCGCATCGCCGCCACGGTGTTTCGCCCGAACGCCTCGCCGGGCTCGGGCGCCGCGAAGCGCACGTCGGGCAGCGCCGCGGTGCGCGCGTGCATGGCGTCCAACTGCATCTGGGCGCCGGGCAGGATCGCACCGCCGTGGAAGACACCTTCGCCATCGACAAAGTCCACCGTGACGGCGGTTCCGGCATCGACCACGATCACCGACTGCTTGACCATGGCGAACGCGGCGGCCGCGGCGAGCAGCCGGTCCTGTCCGGGAGTGGCGCCCTCGTCGAGGCAGCGGCCGATCGGCACCTCCAGGTCGCGCCCGATGCGCCAGACGTCGGCTTGGAGCGCCGATGCCACCGCGGCCTCGACGGCGATTGCCGTGGCATCGTTGACGCTGGCCACCACGAGCTCGCCGTCCTCCTCGCCGCGGTGGGCCCACGCCTCCCGGACGCACTCGACGATGCCTTCGAGGTCGGCGTTCCCGAAGTGCCGCACGCCAGCGGCGCGGTCGTCGTGGAAGTGACCGACCGCGGTGCGCGTGTTTCCGACGCTGATGGCGACCAGGAATGGCATGGCGCGAGTATAGGAACGCGCGGTCGGCCCCCATCCGCCGCTCACCCCGCCGCGCGGTGGCGGGCGGTCACGCCGTCCCGCGGGCGTGGCGCACGATCCTTGCGCGCATCGCCTCGAAGAGCAGCCGGCAGGCAGGCCCGGCCGCACCAGTCCCGACCGCAACGCCATCGAGTGCCCCCACCGCGGCCACGAGTCGCCGGCTCGATTGCACCAGCACCTCGTCGGCGCTGCGGAGCTCGGTCTCGGTGATCCTGCGTTCCTCGACGCGAAGCCCGCCCGCGTGGGCAGCGTCGAGCATCCATCGTCTCATGGTGCCGTGCAGCACGGGGGATGCGGGGTCGTCGAGCGGGCACGTGACGAGTGCGCCGTCGCGGACGATGGCCACGTTGGTGTAGGCGCCCTCACCGACGAACCCATCGCGCACGAGGATGCACTCGTCGGCACCGGCGGACTGGGCTTCGATCAGCGAGAGGATGTTGCCGGCCAGCGAGATGGTCTTGATTTCGCAGCGATGCCAGCGCAGGTCGGGGCGCACGATCGCGCGGACCAGGTCGGGGCGGTCGAATGCCGCGATCGACGGCGTGGCGGTGGCGATTCCCACCACCGTCGGCACGAGATCCGGGCTCGGCATGTGTGCGCGGACGGCGCCAGCCCCACGCGTCACCTGGACGTAGACGCTTGCATCGCGCAGGCCGTTCGCATCGAGCAGCGCGTCGCCGACCCGATTGAGCAGCCCAGGATCGATGCCGCCGATCCCGGCATGCCGCAAGCTTCGATCGAGCCGCGCCGAGTGCAGGTCCATCGCCACGGGCCAGCCGTCGAAGTACCGCACCAGTTCGTACACGCCGTCCCCGAAGAGGAAGCCGCGGTCGAAGATGCTCACCGTCGCCTCGGACTCCGGCACGAGGCTGCCGTTGATCCATGCCAGCATCGGTCAGGCTCCGAGCACCGCGCGGACCGAATCCATCCCGGGAGCGCGCGCCGCGCGCGCGGCGCGTGCGGCCATGACGAACGCGCCGGCGCGCTCGGGACACACCGGGTTCTCCCATCGGCCGTCCGCCTTCACTGAACTGCCCACGATCACCGCGTCGGCGACGGCGAGCAGCCGGCCGACGCTGCTGGCGTCGGCACCGCTGCCGGTCAGCAGCGGCAGCCGCGTGGCCCCGCGGACCGACCGGAGCTCGGCCTCGTCCACCGCCGCGCCGGTCTCGGTGCCGGTCACGATCACGCCGTCCGCGAGGAAGAACTCGGCCGCGCGTGCGCAGCCGGCAACGTCGACGTCGGAGGTGATGGCGTGCGCCGCATGCTTCTTCTTGATGTCCGCGAGCACCGCCACGCGGTCGGCGCCGATGGCGCGCCGATGCCGAAGCAGTGGGCCCGCCGCGGCCTCCGCCATGAGACCTTCGTCGGCCACGTGGCTGAACACGAAGTTCTCCGCGCGCACGAACTCGAGCCCGGCCGCATGCGCCACGGAGAGCGCCTCGCGCGAACCCCCGCCGAGCACTTGGATGCCCAGCGGCACGTCGACCGCCCGGCGCACCGCGGCCGCCACCACCGCCATACACGCGGTGACTTCCGGCCCGATGCCGCCGCCGAGGTATGGCCGGTCGTGCATGTTCTCGAGGATGATGGCGTCGAACCCGGCCTCGCGCAGGATCTGTGCCTCGCGCACGGCTTGCGAGACGATGGCCGCCGGGGCCAGGTGTGCGCGCGGCGTGCCAGGCAGGGCGCCGACGTGCACCATGCCGATGGTGCCTCGCGGGATCGATCGCTGGACGTGTGCTTCGGCGGTGGCCATGGCGCGATGCTACGGCTCCTGTGCGTCGCCTCGCGGCGGGGGCAGGTCCGTCACCGCGTCGGCGGTGCCCAACATGGCCGCTCGGAACGTGCGGTACTCCCCGCTCTCGGCGGCCTTCACGACCTCCAGCTCGATGCGCTTCTCGAGTGCTGGATCGAGCCCGAACCGCATCCCCAGTCCGACGAACTCGCGCATGAGCGGGCGGGGCAGCACCGCCATGCCGTGCCGATCGGCTCGCTCCACCAGATAGACGAGCGTGGCCGTCGGTCCGACCACCGCGTCCACCTTCCCGTCGGCGAGCGCCGCCACCGCAGCTTCCATGGTGTCGAATGCGGTGGCCGGCACCCGTGCCTCCGAGAGGTACGCCTCGCTGAGGGTTCCGCGCATCGCGCCGTTGCGCGACCGGGCCAGGTCGGCGGCTCCGCGGACCACGGGCGTGAGTCGCTCCACCGTCAGCACCGACGTGACCACCGCGGCGCTGATCGTCATGAGCACAAACCCCAGTGCCATCCACAACGCACCCAGCGTCCGCCCCCGCATGGTGACCGGAACGCGGTCGCCGTAGCCGACCGTGGACAGCGTCGTGAAGCTCCACCATGCCGACTCGGCGAGGCCGCGCGCCACCGAGCCCTCGAGCGGCGGGTTCCGGCGGCGTTCGAGCGCCCAGAAGCCGACGGCGAACGCCAGCGCGAACCCGAGCAGCACGAGCAGCCAGGTCACCACCTCGGAGTGCAGCATCCGGGTGAGGACAGCGTCGACGGAGAGCGTGTCGCGGACGCGCGTGGCGATCGACAGGCCAGTCTGGTCGAAGGGTGGGGTGAGCGTGAACCGGACCAGGTTCTCCGGCACGATCGGGATGCCCGTGATGCCGACGTCCACCTCGCCGCGTTCGAGGGCCTGCAGCAGTTCCGTATAGCCCATGCTGGAGATCGAGTAGTCGAGCGCCAGTTCGCGCACCGTCTGGCGCCACACCACCGCGGCCAGTCCCGACCAGTAGTCCGTCCGTGGCGAGGGCGGGATCGACCATGGCGGCAGGTCGCAGATGCCAACCCGGAGCGGAGCATCCCGGGATGGCTCGGGCAGGCTGCCGCCGATCTGCAGCGAACGTCCGACGCGTTCCCCGAAGTGGGCGGCGGTGCCCGACGCGGGCGCGGTGTCCAGATCGGACGGCGGCACCGTGACGGGTTCGGCCTGCCACGAGAGGGCGGCGACCGCAAGCGCGATCGAAGCGATGCTGTGCATCCGGCGCAGGATAGGGCGGGGGTATCGTTCCCGATCCGTGGCCGAAGCACGCACGCATCCCCACCCCGT
>JBJOIF010000131.1:0-5656 GCA_046047335.1 Planctomycetota bacterium
CTGGGGATCCTCCAGATGGCCCTCGACGGGCGGCCGGACGGGCTGCGCCCCCGCGGCGCCGCATCGTGGCTCGACTTCCAGTTGGCCCGGCTCGAGCAGCACCGGGAGCAGGCCGGGTCGACCGATGGCTTCGAGCTGACCCCCAAGGAATGCGAGGCGCTCCGCGACGAGGGGGTACAGGTCTATCACCGGTACGTGGCGCTCTTTGCGCTCGATGAGTACGAGGCCGTGGTCCGCGATGCCGGACGCAACCTGCGCATGTTCGACCTCTGCCGCGATCACGGCGCCAGCCATGCCGACCGGACGGTGCTCGAGCAGTACCGGCCGTTCGTCCTGATGATGCGGGCGCGGGCGCAGGCGGCCATCGGCCTGGCGACGGGAGACTCGCGTGCGGCGCTGGCTGCGGTCGATGCGGCGCTGGCCGAGCTCAGCGCGCACTTCGAGGCGCACGGGCCGCACGATGGATTCGAGCGCTCGGCCGAGGCGAACCTCCTGCGCGGGATGCGTGCGGCCTTGGTGCCGAGCCTGCCCGCCAGCCAGCGTGCGGAACTTGAGGAGCGGCTGCAACGTGCGGTGGAGGCGGAGAACTTTGAGCTGGCGGCGATCCTGCGCGACGAGATCCGCTCGCTGGAGGCGTGACGCTCGCGCGGGGCGCTCACTCGTGCCGCGCCGCAAGCTCCATGAAGGCGGCGCGGAAGGCTTCGCCTCCCATGGCCGCATCGCGGGCCTGGAGCCGCGCGACCCGTGGAGCGATGGCATCGAGCGACCGGCCCGCCCGCTCGAGTCCTTGCAGCCGGCGCAGTTGGGCGAGCCACCACGTGGGTGACCCATCCGGCGCAGCGCGGCCGATCCGGTCGTACAGCCCCATCGATTCCGCGAGCGCCTCGGGGCCACCGATTCCCCAGAGTGCTTCCGCGAGCGTGAGCATGAGGTCAAGCCGCTCGCCTCGCGCGGCGATCGCCCGGCGTGCGGGTGCCAGTGCCTCGGCGTGCTGGCCAGCCGCCGCCCATGCGCGCGAGAGCACCTCGTCGCGATCCGGCGTGGCGGGCGCGAAACCAGCCGTGGCGCGGGCGAGTGCCGACAGGCGTTGGGCGTGCCGCTCGTCGGCGGGTTGCGAGGCGAGGAGCGCCAGATCGACCGCCGCCATCCGGCGGAGCGTGCGGGCGGCGGCGTCCGCGGCCCGCGTGGGGTCGGCGGCCACGGCCCGCGCCACGCGCGGGTCCGCGTCGATCGACCGACCCGAGATCGCCAGGGCCCGCAGTCGCTCCTCGAGGAGGCGATCGGCCATGGCCGTTGGGAGCGCGGCATCGGCGGCCACGCGGTCGAGGGCGCGAATCGCCTCATCGGCTTCGAGCTGCTCGCTCAGCGCATCCGCGGCGGCGATGGCGAGGTCGGCGCGGAGCGCATCATCGGCGCGCGCACCGCGGTCCGCGCGGTCCAGCGCGTCGAGTGCGCGGGCGGCGCGACGCGAGGCCGGTTCGCGCACGTCGAGCGCCGCGTCCGGCGACAGTTCCAAGGCGGCCAGTTCGACGCGCCACGCCGGATGGTCGGGGTGATCCGGGAAGCGCGCGGTGGCGGTGCCGAGGACCCGCCCGAGGAGCGCCGCGTCACCGGAGCCTCGCGCCGCCGCCACGGCGACGTCGATCGCGTGCCGCGATGAGGGATCGGCGGGGTTCTCCTGCGCGTACGAGAGCAGGGTGTCGGCACCGTCCGTCGGCCGGCCTTCGAGCAACTGCGCGCGACCGAGCTCCAGCTGGGCAAGCGCACGCACCTGGGGCGCGAGGGCGGGATCGGCAGCCGACTGCTCCAGGAGCGGCAGGCCGCCCGCGCGGCGGGCGGGGTCGCGCACGGCGGCCAGGGCACGCGCCGTCCGCGACACGGGGTCGTCGAGTCCGGCGGCATGCCGGGCGATGCGGGCCATGGCCTCGGCACGCGCCGCCTCGCGTCGGGACGGCGGCGTGCGCTCGACGGCCTCGATCCAACCGTTCCACGCGGGGGCCGCGCGTGCGCCGGTGTCCGTGGCGTCGCGGGATGCATCCATGGCCAGGCGGAAGTCGAGGTCACCGAGCGTCACGCGCGACGCATCGTCGAGCGAATCGCCGAGGCGATCCCGCAGGAGCGCGAGCGCGCGCCTCCTGCCCGCCGCGCTGGGGGCCGCGCGCTCGATGAGCCCGGCGATCGCCAAGAGCCGGATGCCGGGGGCCACCTCGGACCGGGCGGCCAGCGGGGCGAGCACCGCCTCCGCCTCGGCGCTTCGCCCAAGCCGGGCGAGCGCGTAGCCCAGGCACGCGTCGGCCAGTGGTCGTCCCTCGGCGGGGATCGTGTTGCGTAGCGCCTCGAGTCGCATGGCGGCGGACTCGAGGATCGCGGTCGCGTCCTGCTCGGGGACGGCGCCGGCCCATGCGGCCAGGATGGCCGCGCACGCACGGGTCACCGGGATCCGCAGCGCCAGTTCGACGCCGTCCAACCGCCGGGACAGCTCGGCCGGCGCTAGGCCGTTGGCCACGGCGTCCTGCGCCGCCGCGGTGGCGTCACGAGCATCGGCAAGCGCCTGGCGGAGCAACTGCACCGTGCGCTCGCGCTGCGTGTCGGTGGGCAGGCCCACGAGGGTCGACACGCCGCAGCCGTCGACCGCCAGCCCGAGCGTGATCGCGTCCTCGGCCGCGTCGGCCATCCAGATGGCGCGCCGCGGGTCCGAGTGCTCCTCGACGAGCGGCGCACGGGCGCGTTCGAGCCGGGCGTAGGCGGCAGCTGCGGCTGCCGGTGAGACGTACTCGCGGCGGGCGTCCGCTCGGGCGGCATCGGCGGCGGTCCGCGCGGATTCGAGGTCCATCACCACGAGGCCGACCCCCGTCGTCGCCACCGGGTGGAGCGGTGTGGAGGCGTTGGCGCCCACCGCTCCGAACCCGACGAGCGCCACGACGCATCCAGGAACCGTCATGCACCGGATCACCGGGCGCTCCCGGCCGGGGTGGCGTCGCGTGCGAATCCGACGTTGCGGAACCCGGCCGCGGTGGCGGCGTCGAGCGCGGCCACGGCGGTCTCCCAAGGCGCGCCCCGGTCGGGGTCAATCACGATCGGGAAGGACGGCTCGAACATTCCCTTGGGATGGTCGACGCCGCGGCACTCCTCGCGCAGCGTGGCGCGGAGGGTCGGCAGGTCCATGGGGCGCGCGTACGGCGCCCCCACCATGACCGTGCCGTCGGCGCGCACGGCGATCATCAGCGACTCGTCATCCAGGACGAACGGATCACGAGGCGCGGGCACCGCCGGAGCGGCATCGGATGTCCCGGCCTCGGCGGTGCGCGGCGCGAGGTCCATGGCGATCACGCGCTCGTCGCGCGCCCACTGCGTGGTGGCCATGAAGAAGACCAGGAGCAGAAAGACCACGTCGATCATCGGTGCCATGTTGGTGCGGAGCGCCGCACCGATCGCGCCCCTCCGCCGCGGTCGGGATCGGCGGGGCGAGGCGGTGTTCTGGGGGCGTGGTCCCGCACCGTCGTCCGCGCCGCCTGCATCGGCCGCGAGCCGCCGGAGCGCCTCGATGACCCGCGCGTCGCCGGTCCCGGTCGAGGCATCACTCACGGGTGGCCTCCCCGGTCACCACCAGCCGCACCCGCACGCGGTTGCGTTCGACGCCGCTGAGGACCAGGGCATCCGCGACGGCATCCATCGCTGGCTTGACCCAGCCGTAGGCGGTGGCTCGATCGGCGCGCACGTTGACCTCCAGCCCGGGCTTGCCGCGCATCGCCTGCGCAAGCGCCTCCGAGAGGGAGCGCAGTCCATCGGCGCCGGGTTCGAACTCGCGCTTTCCGAGGCGATACGCCGCGGCGCCGCCATCGACCGCGGGCACCACGTTCACGACCACGCGCTGCGCGTCGTCCGGCCGCTGGGCGGCATTCGAGGCGGTGCGCGGCAGGGCGAGCGCCACGAACTCGGCGCTTGCGACCTGCCCGACCAGCACGAAGAACACGATGAGGAGGAACGCCATGTCGATCAGGGGCGTCATGTTCGCCTCGATCGATGCCGGGCCTCGGCGGTGGATCCGGCTGGCGCGCATCAGGCGCGGTTCCCCGCTGCCGCGGTGCGGAGCCGCGCGACCGTGCGCTCGGCCTCGCGGGCGGCCTCAGCGCCGGCGGCGTCGATCCGATTGCGGACCATCGCGAACGCGGCGAGTGCCGGGATGCCGATCAGGAGTCCCCAGAAGGTGGTGACGAGCGCGGTGCCGATGCCCCCGGCGAGCGCGACGGGATCGGCGGTGCCGCCCATGCGCGCGATGGTGAAGAACGCCACGATCATTCCGTAGACGGTCCCGAACAGCCCCACCATCGGCGCCACCTGGCCGAAGACGTTGAGCACCTCGATGCGGCGGAGGCGCCGCACGACGGCCTCGTCCGCCATCGACTCGGCTGCACGCATCATGGCATCGTGCCCCTCCGGTGCGGCCTGCAGCGCAGCATTCAGGATGAGCCCGTAGTCGCCGCCCTGGGTGCGGCTCGCGTCGAGCGCCTCCTGCCATCGCCCCTCGGCCACCGTGCGGCGCAGCGCATCGACCTCGGCCCGCGGCAGCATGTCCTCGGGACGGTTGCCGGCGAAGGCGATCCAGATCAGCGAGACGCTGGCCACGCTCATGGCAATGAGCACCCAGACGAGGGCGCTGCCCACCCAGTCGATGCGGGTGGTGCCGTCCGGGAGACGCTCGAGCGACACGAAGAACGCACTCGCGAAGGAGGTCTCCGCGGCCGTGGCCGTGGACGCGATGGCCAAGGCCGCCGCGGCAGTCATCGGCACGAGCCGCATGCAGCGACGCGTCGAGTTCGGCGTGGTGAGCGGGGTGAGGGTGGAGGTGTTCGCATTCATGGTTCGTGCTCCGAGATCATGGGCCCGGCCGCGTGGGGGCGCGCGAGGCCGGGGCGAGGAGGAGGTAGCCGTCGGTGCCGCCGTGACGCTCGCCGATGCGTCGGAGCGCACCGTCGGCGCCGGGCTCAGTCAATTCGACGCACAGCCAGCGTGCGGGTCGTCGGCCGTCGGGGCCCGGGGCATTGAGTCGCTCCGCGGCGGCTTCCAGTCCCGCGGTCGCCGGCCGAGCGGCCGGTCGGCGCGAGGCCGGGGCGCCGCGCGATACCAGGCAGACGGCATCGGGTTCGAGCGCCGTCCACGCGCGGGCGACGGCGTCCTGGAGGTCGGCCGTTCCGCCCGGCGCGGCGTTGCGGGTGAACCAGTCGAGCGCGGCGGCCACGTTGGCGCGGGTGGCGACGGCCGGCGTGCCGGGGGCCAACTCGGTACCGGAGCCTCGGGCCACCGCGAGCACAAAGCGTTGGTCGGGGCCGAGCGCGGCGAGGCGCTGCGCGACGGCGGTGCGCGCCAAGGGCAGGGCACCCAGGAGGCGTCCGCCCGCATCGACGATGATCGCCACGCGGCTGCGGCCGGTCGAGAACCCATCGGCACGTGCACTGCCGAGGTCGGCGGACCCGAAGCCGAGGCCCGCCACGAGGCGCGGGGCCGCTCCCTCGGGCGATCGCATCGCGGGGAGCAGTTCGTCCATCCGTCCCGCGGCGGCGCGCGCGGCGGAGGCGGCGTCGGTGCGAAGGCGCGAGGCGGGACCAGCGTGCGCGGGTGCACCGCCCGGCACCGGCAGTTCCGGTGCGGCCGGGGC
>JBJOIF010000132.1:0-6859 GCA_046047335.1 Planctomycetota bacterium
GAGTCCACCTTCACGACCATGCCATCGACCGCAAACGGCAGGTCGACGCGCTCCTCGGCGAACCGCTCGATGGCGCGCACGCATTCGTCGACGTCGGTGCAGCGCACCGATCGCGCCGAGACCGGGATGCCGAGCGCCCGGATCGACTCCAGGAACTGCCAGTACCCCGTGACCGGGCCGCCGCCCACCGCCTCGAGGCCGTCCACCTCGCCGGCGCCATGCGCCACGAAGCTCAGGCCGCGGGCGCGCACGACCTTCGGGTCGAGGCTCTTCAGCGTCCCGGCCGTGGAATTCCGGGCATTCATGAACTCGGGCTCGCCGGCGGAACGGCGCTCGGCGTTGATCCGCTCGAAGCTCTGCGCAGGCATGAAGATCTCGCCGCGCACCTCGAGCACCGCAGGAGCCGGTGCGCCGGAAGCAAGCACCAGCGGCACCGCGGGGATCGCGCGCACGTTGCGCGTGACGTCGTCGCCGGCGGTCCCGTCGCCGCGTGTGGCGGCCAGCACGAGGCGACCGCGCTCGTAGCGCAGGTTGATCGCCACTCCATCCACCTTGGGGTCGGCCACGGCGACCACGGGCCGACCGAGCGCACGCTCCGTGCGCTCCCACCACGCGCGCAGGTCGTCCACCGAGTAGGTGTTGTCGACCGACATCATCGGCACGCGGTGCGCCACCGACGCGAATCCGTCGGCAGGCGCGCCCCCCACGCGCTGCGTCGGGCTGTCCGGATCGGCGAGCTCCGGATGCTCCGCCTCAAGCGCGGACAACTCGGCGAGCAGGCGGTCGAACTCGGCGTCGCCCATGAAAGGCGCAGCCTCCGCGTAGTAGGCGCGGTTGGCGCGGTGGAGCAGTTCGCGCAGTTCGGCGATCCGGTCGGCGTCGGCCGTCATGGCCGCGGCAGCGTATGGGAACGCGGCCGTAACGAGGGCCGGCGGCGGATCAGTCGGCGCTCAGCGCGTCGGGGCCCTTGCCTGCGGTCTTCTCGAAGTAGCCGCTGCCCTTGCGCTCGAAGCGGCTGAACCCCAGCCGCTCCAGGTTCGACTTGGAGAACCGCTGCGTATCGCTGGTGGTCTGGACCTGGGGCGGGACCACCAGCTTCCGAACCGGCTGTCCGGTCTCGGGGTGGACCGTCAACGGCGGATCGCTGATCCGTTGGAAGACCTCGAATGGCTCGCCATCGGACCCATCGGGGTTCACCACGGCGTAGACGTAGGTGGGCATGACGTCATGGTAGGAGCGCGGCGCGCGGGCGCATCACCCGTTCCGCCGCAACGCGGACGTCGGCCTCGCGGGTCGGGCCTGCTTCGCGCTCGATCACCAGCTCCACCGGCGCGGGCAAGCGGGCCACTTCGGCCAGGAACGCCTCCCACGGCACGGCGCCCTCGCCCACGGGGACCTCGCGTCCCCACTCACCGGCGCGGGCGGCGGGACGCGCGTCCTTCACGTGCACCTGCCGGACGTAGGGCGCGAGCATGGCGATGGCCGCCACCGGATCGCCCATGCCGTAGAGGATCATGTTGGCGGGATCGAAGTTCACGCCGACGCCCGGGTGCGCAATCTCATCGAGCGCCCCCAGCAGCGTCGGCGCCGATTCCTGTCCGGTCTCGAAGGCCACGTCCACGCCGTGGCGCGCAAACACATCGGCCACCTGCCGGAGTCGTTCCACCATCACCGCGCGCTCGGGATCGCCCGGCTCGTGCGGAAGGAACCCCGCGTGGAACGTGACCAGGTGGATGCCCTCGGCGCCGGCGAGCTCGGCCACCCGCTGCGCGCGTTCCCACGTGGCTGGCCACGTGGCGTCCGGTCGAACGCCGCCGGTGGCCGCGATCGTCGACAGCGTCGAGTAGTCCTCGCCGACCGTGGCCAGCATGCCGCTCACGATCCGGATGCCGAGCGCCCGCAACCGCGCCGCGCCACCGGCCCACGCGGGATCCTCCACGCATGGCACGAGCGCAAGCTGCACGGCATCGAGCCCGCAGCGTCGAACCGCATCGGCGAGCGCCTCGGGGGAATCGGGGCGCAGGCTCCACGAACAGACGGCGGGGGACTTCATGGCGGTTTCATACCGAATCCGCGGCGGCCCCACCACCCCGGGATGCGGCCCGACCCCGCTAGACTGCAGGGCCTGGCCGATCGGCCGCGTCCCCGCCCCACGATGTCCACCGCGAACGCCCAACCCGAGCCCGCAGCGCCACTCAACGATCGGATCGTCACGGATCGAATCGTCACGGATCGGATCGCCCCGGACGGCAAGACCGCGCGCACGGCGCTTCCGGCGATGGGCTTCGGCGACAAGGTGGAGGCGTGGCTGAGCCGCACCAGCACCAAGAGCAACCTGGTCCAGAAGCTCTTCAGCTCGATCTGGCTGCCCTACGCCTTCCGCTCCGGCATCACCATGAAGTCGGTCACGGAGAACAGCTTCGTGGCGGTGCTGCCCTTCCGGCGATTCAACCGCAACTGGTACAACGCGATGGCGGGCGCGGCGCTCCTGGGCAACTCCGAGGTGGCCGGCGGCATGTACCTGTTCGCCCGCTGCGGATCGGAGTACATCGTGGTCTGCAAGGAGATGCGTTACCGCTTCCTTCGGCCGTGCTACGGGCCAGCGATGTACGAGGTGATGAACTCCGAGGACCTGGGCGCCAAGCTCAAGGCCGGCGGCGAGTTCAACATCGCGCTCGAGATGGAGATCCGCCAGCATGTCCACAAGCCGGGCATCAAGGCCCCGCTGGTGGGCAAGTGCGACATCACCTTCCACTGCGCCCCGAAGGCCATGATCAAGGCCAAGCTCGAGCGCCGCCGCAAGCGCTGACCCGTGCGACGGCCCCTCGAGAGCATCCAGTGGGGCCTGTTCTGCACCTCCAGCTGGACGTGGTGCATCGGCATGTACCTGCCGTTCATCATGCTGCGCCTGTGGGGATGGCCCGGGTTCCTCGCCTTCATGGTGCCCAACGTGCTCGGATGCGCGGCGTTCGGGTTCGTGCTGGACCGGCACCGATCACGCGCGCTGGCGGCGCGGCTGGGATGGATGGCCGCGCTCTTCTCGGCGGTGACCGTCGCGTACCAATGCTGGTTCGCCGGATGGGCGAGCGCCACGTTCCTCGCGTCCGGCAACGACCTGGGCACGGTGTTCGCCACCGGGGCACCGATGGCGCTCCTGGTGCTCGGCATCGGCTTTGCGCTGCGGGGCGACGCGTTCTGGCGGACGGCCGGCACCGTGGTCACGCTCGCCAGCCCGTTGGTGCTGTTCCTGCCGAGCGCGGCGACGGGGCCCGAACTGCCCGACGCGGCGCACGCCGCGCTGCCCCTACCCCCCCTGACCCTGGCGTTCGCCCTGCCCACCGTCGTGGCCGGGTTTCTGGCGAGCCCCTTCCTCGACCTCACGTTCCATCGCGCCGTTCAGCAGGCGCCGAAGCCGCGCGTGGCGTTCGCCACCTTCGGCATCGCCTTCATGGGCATGCTGCTGATGGTCGCCTCGTTCCATGACCCGGCACGGGGCCTGCCGCGGGCGGGGACGGCCCTCTTCACCCTGTGGGCGGTGCAGCTGGCGTTCACGACGTCGGTGCACCTGCGCGAACTCCTGGTGGCGCCCGCGGGCATCCGGATTCCCCCCACGGTGGCCGGTGCGCTGATCGCCGGAGCGGTGCTCCTGGCCACGCCCGCGTTCACCTTCGGGACGGACCCGAGGCTCCTGGCGGGCGAGCCCACCTACCTCGGCATCCTGGGCGCGTACGGGCTGCTCTTTCCGGTGCTCCTCTTGATGGAGCCGCGTGGCGCTTCGCGGACCCTGGTGGGCCTCACCTTGGCCGGGGGCGCCGCCTGCTACTTGCTTGGAGCGTGGGAATTCAGCACCTATCTGATGCCGGTTCCCGTGCTGGCGGCCGTGGCCTGGGCCCGCGCCCAGCGGCGAACGGCCTGAGATTCATGCAATGGGTCGCCCGTTCGGGCGTCCTGCCCCCGATGCGCGCGCCACCCTCCGACCTTCGCCCCCTGCCCGCCGCCCAGTTCGACGTGGCCGCCGCCCGGCACCTTCTTGCCCGCGCGGGGTTCGGGGGAACGCAGGCGCAGGCGGAGGCCCTGGCCACGATGGGGCTCGATGCCGCGGTCGACCTCTTGGTCAAGTACGGCACGCAGCCGTCCAAACCCATCTCTCCAGACGACTTCGATCGCACGCTCGTGCCGCTGCTCACCCAGGACGAGCGCCAGCAACTGCAGCGTGCCCGACGCGACCGCGACGAGGAAGTGGTGGAACGCTTGGAGCGCAAGGAGAACCAGTCGCGGGCCAGCGACCGTCGGCAGCTGGGCGACATCAAGAAGTGGTGGCTGGCGCGGATGATTGAGTCGCCGCGCCCGCTCGAGGAGAAGATGACCCTGTTCTGGCACGGGCACTTCGCCACCGGCGCACGCACCGTCGAGGACAGCTGGGCGATGTTCCAGCAGAACAACCTGTTCCGCGCGCACGCCACCGGGAACTTTGCCACGCTGGTGCTCGGGGTGATCCGCGATCCCGGGATGCTCAAGTACCTCGACAACGACGACAGCCGCAAGGGTCGCCCGAACGAGAACCTCGCTCGCGAACTGCTCGAGCTGTTCATCCTCGGCGAAGGCTCGGGCTACACCGAGGCGGACATCAAGGAAGGGGCGCGCGCGCTCACCGGGTACACGTTCCGTGACGAGGACTTCGTGTTCCGGCAGGAGAACCACGACGGTGGCCCGAAGACCATCTTCGGCAAGCGCGGCAACTGGAACGGCGACGACTTTGCCCGCCTGGCCATGGAGAAGCCCGCGTGCAGCGAGTTCATCTGCGGCAAGCTGTACCGCTTCTTCGTGAACGATGCACCCGAATCCGACCTGTCCGCCGACCAGCGCTCGGCGCGGCGTGCGGCGGTGCGGGACCTGGCGGCGCTGATGCGCAACCAGCAGTACGAGGTGGCTCCCGTCCTGGGAAGGCTCTTCCGCAGCGCGCACTTCTACGACCCGTCCAACCGGGGCGCGCTGATCAAGAGCCCGGTGCAGCTGGTGGTGCAGACCGTGCGGCAGCTGGGAACGCCGGTGCGCAACCTCGGGTCCCTCTCGGCCGCCTGCGACCTGATGGGCCAGGACCTCTTCCAGCCGCCCAACGTCAAGGGCTGGGACGGTGGGCGCAGCTGGATCAACACGAGCACGCTCTTCGTCCGGCAGAACCTGGCGATCTACCTGCTGACCGGACGTCGCCCCGACATGTACGACTGGGAGAACGACGCGGAACGGTTCGACGCCGCCCGCCTCGCCGGCGGCGCGCGCGACCCCGAGGAGACCGTGGACCGGTTGCTCCAGCTGGCGCTCGCGGTGCCGGCACGACCCGAACGCCGGAGCGAACTCACCGCGTTCGCCGCCTCGCGAGCGGATCCATCCGACCGCGCGCTCTCCACGCTCGCCCTGATCACTGCGCTTCCCGAGTACCAGCTGACCTGACCCCGCCCCACGCACGGAGCACCCCCATGCACGAGCCCAACGCCTACAGCCGCCGAATCTTCATCCGCCAGGGCGTCATGCTGGCGTCGTTTGCCGCCAGCCTGCCGCACTTCCTGCAAGAGAGCGCGGTGGGCATGCTGGCCGCCGACGGTGCCTCGGTGGGCAACCGCCCCGGCGTGCCCGACGAGCGCATCCTGGTGGTGGTGCAGCTGTCCGGAGGCAACGACGGCCTCAACTGCCTGGTGCCCTACGGCGACCGCGAGTACCACGCCGCCCGACCCAACCTGGCGCTCGGCGAGCCGGGCAAGCCCAAGAACGGCGGGGCCGCCCTCCAGCTCGACGCCAAGCTCGGCTTGGGCCTGCACCCCAACCTCACGGGCCTGAAGGAACTGCATGACTCGGGCACGCTGTGCGTGGTGCCCGGGGTCGGCTATCCCAACCCCAACCGCAGCCACTTTGCGAGCATGGACATCTGGCAGACCGGCCGCCCCGACGGCAAGGGCACCGGCTGGCTCGGTCGGTACGTGGACGCCGCGTGCAACGGCAACCCGCAGGCCGACATGGCCGTGGCCGTGGGGCGCACCGCGCCGCCCGCACTCATGGGCGCGACCGCCAAGCCGGTCGCCTTCGAGAGCGCAGAACTCTTCCGCTGGCTCGGCTCGGACAAGGGCGCGATGGATGCCGAGTACCAGCGCATGGCGCGTGCCGGCGCCCTGCCCGGCGTGCAGCCCGGGTCACAGGAGAGCTTCCTGATGCGAACGGCGCTCGATGCACAGGTCACGAGCGACCGCATTCGCGCCGCCGTCCGCAAGCAGCCACTCGTGGCGTATCCGGGCAGTGCGCTCGCCAAGCAACTGCAGACCGTCGCCGCCATGATCCGCGACGGCATGAAGACGCGCGTCTACTACGTGAGCATGGGCGGATTCGACACCCACGCCAACCAGACCAACCAACACGGCAACCTCATGCGCCAGTTCGGCGATGCGCTGCTGGCGTTCCAGAAGGACCTGAAGGCGCAGGGCAACGATGGTCGCGTGGTGACCATGTGCTTCAGCGAGTTCGGCCGGCGGGTCAAGCAGAACGCCAGCAACGGCACCGACCACGGCACCGCGGGACCCGTGTTCCTGGTGGGGCCGCGCGTGCAGGCGGGCATCCGTGGCAAGCACCCGAGCCTGACCGACCTCGACGGCGGCGACCTGAAGTTCGCCACGGACTTCCGCGGCGTCTACCAGGAGCTGCTGGGCAAGTGGATGCGCGCCCCCACCGAGAAGGTGCTCGGCGGCACGTACTCGGCCCCGGGACTGGTGGCCTAGGCGGAGGGACTAGGTGGAGCCGGGCGGCCCTGGCTCCACATCGCGCGCGATCCGGAAGCCAGCCGTCATGCGCCGATACTCCGGCATGCGGACGA
>JBJOIF010000133.1:0-3614 GCA_046047335.1 Planctomycetota bacterium
CCGCGATCGCCTCACGGGCGCCGTCCAGCCAATCCGCCGCCGTGAAGGCGCCGCCGTGCGGATCCGCTACGTCGATCATGTGGTGCGCCACGCCGCGGCGTTCGGCCGCCGTGGGCTTGGCCGTGCCGATGTCCATGCCCCGGTACACCTGCATCGAGTCGGCACTTACGCACTCGCCGCCGCCTGGCAGGCGCAGCGCCAACTCCACCGCGAGCGCGGTCTTCCCGCCGGCGGTCGGACCAAGCACGAGGAGCGTGCGCGGGGTGGGGTGGTGCAGAGCGTCGGGCGCGGTCATCGTCGTACACTCGCAGTATGTCCGAAGCCGCTGGCGAGCCGCTCTCCCCCCGCCGCACCGTCGACCAAGTGGACGCCGCCGGAAAGACGGTCTTCGTCCGCGCCGACTTCAACGTCCCCACCGACGACCACGGGGCGATCACGGACGACCGACGCATTCGAGGAGCGCTGCCCACCCTCCGCGCGCTTCTGGAGCGTGGCGCGGCGGTGGTCGTGGCCAGCCACTTCGGACGTCCGGCCGGCAGCGGATACGAGGCGGCCGAGAGCCTGGCCCCGGTGCACCGCCGCTTGGCGGAACTGCTTGACGGCACCGCCACGGTGCACTTCGCCGGGCAGGTGCCCACCGATGCCGCGTCGCAGGCGGCGGTGGCGGCGCTTCGCCCGGGCGAGGTACTGCTCCTGGAGAACCTGCGCTTTGAGAAGGGCGAGAAGAAGGGCGATCCGGCCTTCGCCGATCGCCTCGCCGGGTATGGGCAGATCTACGTCAACGACGCCTTCGGTGCCTCGCACCGCAACGACGCCTCCATGGTGGCGCTTCCACGCGCCATGTCGGCGCGCGGTTGTCCGGCGGTCGCCGGCCGGCTCCTCGATCGGGAACTCCAGTTTCTCGGCCAGGCGCTCGAGCATCCGCAGCGGCCCTTCGTGGCGATCGTCGGCGGGGCCAAGGTCAGCGACAAGCTGCAGGCGCTCGCCAACCTGCTGGACAAGGTGGATGTGATCGTCGTCGGCGGGGCGATGGCCTACACCTTCCTTCGAGCCGAGGGCGTGGCCACCGGCTACAGCCTGGTCGAGCCCGACATGGTGGACCGCGCGCGCCAAATCCTCCACGATGCCCGATCGCGCGGGCGTTCCATCCTGCTTCCGGTCGACCACGTGTGTGGGCGCGCGCTTGCCGCCGGCACCCCCACCATGGAGTGCGTCGGCGCGATTCCCGACGGCTGGATGGGGCTCGACATCGGCCCGCGGTCGCGCGAACTCTTCGCCGAGGCCTGTCGATCGGCACGGCAGGTCGTGTGGAACGGACCGATGGGCGCCTTCGAGACGTCCCCGTTCGACGTGGGCACGCGCGCCGTCGCCGAGGCGGTGGCTGAGGCCACCGCGTCCGGCGCGGTGACGATCGCCGGCGGCGGCGACACGGCCGCGGCCTTGGACGCCGCCGGCCTGGCGGATCGGCTCACGCACGTCTCGACGGGCGGCGGTGCGAGCCTGGAGATGCTCGAGGGCAAGCGATTCGATTCCGTGGCTGCGCTCGACGCGGCGTGATGCGATCGGCGCACGGGCCGGGCGCACGGGTCGATCCGTGCCCTCGCCTATAGTGGTGTCGTCCCCTGACCCGGAGAGCATCCATGCGCCACCTCATCGGTTCCGCCATCGCCGCCATCGCCATCGTCGCCTCGGCCTACGGGCAGGAGGAAGAGAAGCTCAAGATCGGATCCGCCGCCCCGGCGGGCTTCGGCGAGCACCTGGAGTTCATCCAGGGCGATGCGATCCAGTCCCTCGATTCCGACAAGGTCTACGTGGTGGAGTTCTGGGCCACCTGGTGCGGCCCGTGCAAGCAGTCGATCCCGCACCTCAACAAGCTGCACAAGGAACTCTCCCCCAAGGGCCTGGTCATCGTCGGGATCAGCGACGAGACTCCCGAGAAGGTCCGTCCCTTCGTCAAGCAGATGGGGTCCACCATGTCCTACTGCGTGGCCGTCCAGAAGAAGGACGACCAGCACATGAAGACCAAGTGGATGAAGGCGGCCGAGCAGTCGGGCATCCCCTGCGCGTTCGTCGTGAACCGCAAGGGCAAGGTGGTGTTCTTCGGCCACCCGATGGACCCGCAGTTCGACCGGGCGGTTCGGCTGACCGTGGCCAACCGGTTCGACCCCGAGCTGTTCGCGCGGATCAACGACACCTTGGCCGAGGCCCGTCGCGTCGCCAAGCTGCGCGACTACCGCCAGGCGCAGTCGCTCTACGAGAAGGCGATCGCTGAGGACCCCGGCACGCTCATCGACATCGGCTTCGAGAACTGGCGCATGCTCAAGGATCAGGCGAACGACGCCGCCGCCGCCAAGGCCGCGATCGCCAAGCTCCTCGAGCAGGTGAAGGATGATCGCTTCGCACTGCTGGAGGCCACCAACTACCTGGCCACCGCCACCGACGTGAAGGCGCGCGACCTCGATGCGGCCAAGAGCGCCGCCGACCGGCTGATGGAGATCGCCGGCGGGTCCGACGATCCGTCGGTGATGAGCGCCATTGCCGCCGTGGCTGCGGCCCGAGGCGACTGGTCGACCGCGGCAGACATGCAGTACGACGCATGGATGGCCGCGCCGCCGGCCGCAAAGGACAGTTTCAAGAAGGCCCTCGACCAGTACGAGGAGCGCCGGTCCAAGGGCGGCAAGTGACCGCCCCGGCGGCCACCCGCGCCAACCCCTTCCGCACGCGGCAAGGGTGCTTGGTGCTCCCCTCGATCCTGTCGGCCGACTTCGCGCGCCTGGGTGAGGAGTGCCGCGACGCCCTGCGCGCCGGCGGTGACGCCCTGCACGTGGACGTGATGGACGGGCACTTCGTGCCCAACCTGTCCATGGGGCCGGTGGTCTGCGCCGCCGTCCGTCGGGTCGTCCCAGAGGCGTTCCTCGACGTGCACCTCATGGTCACGGATCCGCTTCATTGGATCGGCCCGTTCGCCGCAGCAGGTGCCGACCACGTGCAGTTCCATGCCGAAGTTGCGCCGGACCCGGCCGCCATCGCGAGCGCGATCCGCGCCGAAGGCATGACCGCGGGGGTTGTCATCAATCCCGACACGCCGGCCGAGGCGAGCTTCGATGCGCTCGAGCACGTGGAGACCGTCATGCTGATGAGCGTGCACCCGGGATACGCCGGGCAGTCGTTCATCGCCGAAGTGCTGCGCAAGGCCCCGGCGATCCGTGCGCGCATGCGTCCCGGGCAGCGCCTGATGATCGACGGCGGCGTCTCGCCGCAGAATGCCGCGGCGTGCCGCGATGCCGGGTGCGACGTGCTGGTGGCCGCAAGCGCCATCTTCGGTGCGGCTGACCGATCGGCGGCCATCCGAGCCATGCGAGGCCCGGGCGCGTGAGCGGCTCGCTGCAGCTTTGGCTCATGCGTCCCGCCGAGACCGAGTGGGACGCCGAGCGCCGCCTCCGGGGCGCCACCGACCTGCCCGCCACCGAGGCATCGTTGCGCGAACTTCGTGCGCGGGTCTCGCTCATGGCCGAGGGACCGGACGTCCTCGTGCATGCGCCGGACGAAGCGGCCACGGAGAGCGCTCGGGTGGTGGCCAGCCGCTTCGCGTGCCGGGTGCGCGCCGTGCGCGA
>JBJOIF010000134.1:0-12929 GCA_046047335.1 Planctomycetota bacterium
CGCGGCCGAGGTGATCGGGGTCAGCGCCGTCGGCGATCGCGTCATCGGACCGGGCCACGTCGGGGAAGTGACCTCGCGGCTCGTCGATGAGTTCCGCCGCCGCATCGCGGCGGGTGCCCCCGAGGACTGATGCGCTGCAAGGGCTGCGGATATTCGCTGTTCAACCAGTCCGGCCGCACCTGCCCGGAGTGCGGGCGCCCCTTCCGGCCGAGCGAGTTCAAGTTCCGGCCGAACGCGGTCGAGTTCTGCTGCACCGGATGCGGCCAGCAGTACTTCGGTACCGACGGATCCGGCCTGCCCGAGCCGCGCACCTTCGACTGCGTGCGCTGCGGCGCGCATTGCGAACTGGACGCGATGCTCTTGCGTGCCGCGCCCGGTGTCGATCCTGACCGTACCGAGCGGCGGTTGGTTCCGTACGAGGATCCGGCGATCCACAGCCGCGCGGCACGTTTTCTGGGAACGGTGCGCGACGGCATGCTGAGGCCCGTGACGCTGGGGCAGGCGGTGGCGACCGCGTCCTCGGGGCGGCGGGCGACCGTGTTCGCGATGTGGGTGGCGGCGTGGGTGGTGGCCCCGACATGGATCGTCGCCCTGGGCTTCATGGCGCTCAACGGGATCCGCGGCGGAGGAATCGACCTCCAGCGGATGGCGGATATGACGGTGGCGTCGGGGATCGCCGTCGCGACCTTCGCGGCGCTGTTGGCGGCGGCGCTGATGCTGACCGGGCTGGTGTGGTGTTTCCTGCGTGTGGCCGGCGCGCGGCTCCCGTTCGCCAAGGCGTGGGCCGTGTCGGCGTACACGTCCGGGCCGATGCTGCTCTTGGCCGTGCCGTGCATCGGCCCGTACTGTGCGTCGACTCCTGCACTCGTGTGGTGGGCCATCGTCGCCGGGATCGGCTTGGCGGCCTTGGTGCCGGGGTGGAAGGCGCTGGTGGCGATCGGTGCGGCGGTGCTGGTGGTCCTCGGCGTCCTGGCGGTGGTCGTGGTGTCGGCGGTCCTGGGCGTGTCCAACGCCATCCAGGCGACGGGGGGGCTGCTGCCGACGCCCGCTGGGCCGGGGCAGGCCGCGGCGGTGGCGCCCGCGCCCGAGTCGGACACCGATGACCCGGCCGCGATCGACGCGTCGACAGGCGATGCGGAGGTCATTCCCGATGCAGGTTCGCTGGCGCCCGTGCCCGAGCGTGTGCCGTGAGTGCCGGCCGCGACCAAGCCGTGGTGGCGGACCCAACGAGCCGGTGGCCGGTCCCGCCGGTGCGCGTCGCCATGCGGGCGTTCGTCGGCGCCGTCGTGCTGGCGGCCTGTGGGGCGCTGCTCACGGTGACCTCCATGGATGGCCATGCATTGGCCGCGGGACTGGCGATCTTCGGAGGTGCGCTCGGGGTGCTGGTGGCGGCGCTCATCGCCGATCGTGGTCGGTTCCGCCCGCTGATGGCGGTGGGGGCCTGGGCGACGGTGCTGGTCACGTGCCTGTCGTTGGTGCTCCTGGCGATCGATCGCAGCGGTCGAGGTGCCGCTGCGCCTCGCCTGCTTGAGGCGACGGCGGGCGTGCTCGGCGTGATCGGCGCCTGGAGCATCGGCTGCGGGCTGGCGCTGGTGGCCCGGGCACCGTCATGGCCGGTGCGCATCGCGCAGTGGCTCGCGGTGGCGATGGGGACCGTGGGTTCGGCGTTCCTGATGGCGCTGGCCGTCGCGCCCGACACGACCAAGTGGATGGCGCGTGCAGTCGGCACCGACGCTTTCGAGCGCGGCTTGGCCACGGTCCTCGTCACGGGGCTCGGCGCGTTGATCGTCCAGCCGATCCTGATCCGGCTGACCCGCGTGGCCGTGGACGATCAGGCCAGCGCCCTCGGCGGTCGCCGCGTGCTCGTTGACCTGCGGTGCCCCCGCTGCGGTACGGCGTGCTCGATCCGCTCGAACGTCGATGAGTCGTGTGCCGGGTGCAGCTTGGCGCTTCGCGTCGAATTGGCCGAGCCGCGGTGCCGGTGCGGTTACCTGCTGCATGCCCTCGAAGGGCCGCGCTGTCCGGAGTGCGGCGATCCGGTGCCGGATGGGTCGCGCTGGCCGTCGGTCACGACTTCGCCGGAACCGCCGTCACCGTGAGCGGCACCGCATCGGCGGCCTTGGCCTGCCGCGGTGCCTGCTGGTGCATCGGCTTCGAGCGGAACTCGCTCCAGTCCTTCACCCGAAGGTCCGGCGACTCCGGCCCATCGTGCACCCTCAGGAGGTCATAGGCGTTGTCGCGCTGCGCAGGAAGGAAGCCGGCGTCTCGGATCAGCCGGCAGAGCAGGGGCTCGTTGAGGCAGTGCACCGTCCCGGCACTCGACACGACGTTCTCCTCCATCATCACGCTGCCCATGTCGTTGGCACCGAAGCGCAGGCCGACCTGGCCGACGTGCGGGCCCATCGTCACCCAGCTCGCGCCGATCGAGTGGACGTTGTCCAGGTAGAGCCGACTCGTCGCCTGCGTGCGCAGGTACTCGGTGGCGCCGGCCATCCGGACGCGGCGCCCGAACTCCGGATGCGTGTCCTTCGTGCCGCTGCCGTCGAGCCGAGCCACCGCATCGCCGGGGAAGGGCATGGACGGGTCGTCGCCCGGACCCTGGCCCCACTCCTTCGCCCGGCCGAGCGGCGTGTTCTCGCGCTGGAACGGCCAGGAGATGAACGCCTTGTATCGGCCACCGCCCGCGGCGGCGAAGTCGGCGATGGCGCGGTCTTGCCAGCGGCGGGTGAGGTCCATGTGGTGGATCCGGTCGGCGTGGCCCTCGATGTGGCCGAACATCATGGTGCTCGACGTGTTCATGCCGAGCCCATGCGCGACGTACATGGTGGTGAGCCATGCCTCGGCGGTGCACTTGCCAAGCCCGATCTTCGACCGGACCGCGGGCGCGAAGATCTCGCCGCCGCCGCCCGGGACGCTGTCGAGACCCGCGGCCTTGAGCTGCGTCATCACGCCGCGCACCTTCTGCTCGTAGGAGTCGCCCGGCGGGTCGAAGAAGTTCACGAACTCGACGAACTCCGGCGGGCTGAAGGCGTGGACGTGCACCTGCGGGAACCGGCCCTTGATCTCCCGCAGGAGGTCGAGGTACCAGCCGAGCGGCAGTTCGGGGTTCATGCCGCCCTGCATCAGGATCTGCGTGCCGCCGATGTCGACGAGCTCCTGCACCTTGGCCAGCAGCGCGTCGTACGAGAGGGTGTACGCGTCGTGGTCGCCTGCATCGCGGCGGAACGCGCAGAACGTGCACTTGGCGGTGCAGACGTTCGTGTAGTTGATGTTGCGGTCGATGACGTAGGTGCGGACGTGGTCGCCGTGCACCTCGCGGCAGCGTCGGTCGGCCCACTCGCCGAGGTCCTCGAGCGGCATCTCGCGCAGGATGCGCAGGCCCTGCTCGGGGGTGAGCCGGGCGGCACCCGCCACCACCGCCTCCATGAAGGCGTCGTCGGCGAGCGGGTCGGCGTCGGGGTGGATGGCGGGACTCGGGGCCGTCATGGATCGACAAGTGTAGGTCGGTCGGCCGCGCCGGCTCACACGCGGACGCGTTCCCACCGGGTGCCCATGAATCGGGCGAGGAACAGGAGGCCCCGCACGCCCAGCTCCACGCACAGCCCGATCCAGATTCCGGCCAGGCCCCAACCCAGGGTGACGCCACACACGTAGGCGAGCGGCACGCGCACCAGCACCGTTGAGGCCAGGGTGATCCACAGCGTGCCCTTGGCGTCGCCGCATCCCTTGAGGCCCTGCCGGATGACCATCGCCATGGCGAAGAACACCTGCACGATTCCGCAGATGAACAGGAGGCGCGGGACCTCGGCGACCACCACCGGGTCGCGGCTCATCCAGCGCGCCATCGGTTCGCCCGCCACCATGAACACCACTCCCAGGGCACCCATGATGGCCATCGCCACCCAGAGGCAGCTCCAGATCGCGCGGCGCGCCAGCGCGACCGATCCCGCGCCCATGTACTGCCCGGCCAGCGCTCCCGCCGCCGTGCCCATGGCGAAGCCCGGGAGGAAGCTGAATGCCTCCCAGCGCACCGTGACCATGTGCGCACCGAACAGGCCCTTCACCGGTCCGGCGTCGCCGCCCTGCGCCACGGCGATCATGCCGATGAACTTGGTGACCCCGATGCTGGTGGTCGCCCACATGGTGGCACCCTCCAGCATGTTGGGAACGCCCAGGCGCACGATCCGGGCGAGCATGCCGCGGTCGGCGCGGAGGTCGCCGCCATCGATCCGGAAGTCCTTCACGCCTCGGAACAGCACCGCGAGCGTCCATGCCCCGCCCACGAAGTAGCTGATCGACGTGCCTGCCGCGATGCCCCAGACGCCCCAGCGCTGCGGATCGAAGGGGAACGGATTCTGAAGCGGCTCGCCCCCGAGGCCGACGTCGACGCCCGAGAGTGCCCACGAGAACGCCACGTTCACCACGTTGACGGCGATCGCGATGGTGCTCGGCCGCGTGGTCTCGCCCGCGCCATGGAGGGCCATCCCGCCCACCATCATGACGCTCATCGCCGGCATGCTGACGGCGATGGCGTGCACGTACTCGTTGGCGTAGCGCAGTGCCTCGCCCGAGAGTCCCATCCAGGCGGCCACCCAGGGGCCGGTGAACCACACGGCCACGGCGGCGATCGCCCCGGCCACCAGGCTGGCCGACACGGCCGTGCCGCCCGCGGCGCGCGCCTCCTGAAGGTCGCCCGAGCCCATGGCGCGCGCGATGATCGCCTGCCCCCCGATCCCGATCCCCATCAGCACGATCGAGGCCACCCACATGAAGCTCGCCCCGAAGCCGACGCCATCGAGGGCCGCCCCGGCGACGCCGGTCGGCAGGTTTCCGGCAAGCAGCGTGTCGGTGGTGCCGACGAGCGCGGACATCAACTGCTGCAGGAGCACCGGCAGCGAGAGGATCCAGATCGACTCCCACAGTCCCTTGCCGGCGAGGCGGCCGCTCCGGATGATGCGTTCGTCATCCGCGGCCGCTTCCTGCACGGCGATCGAGATCGCCGGATCGCCGAAGGCATCGATGGCGCCCTCCGCCGCGCGGCGGCGAAGGTCTTCGGCGGCCGTCGGGGGCGTCGGATCCTCGGGGGGCAAGGGAGCGATGCTAGGCGGGCGGTGCGCTGGCCGCGGGCGGCGTGGGTTCCGTCGCCGCCGGCGCGGCGGCCGTTCCACGCTCGAGGCCGGCCGGTGGGCCCGGCTGTTCCCACGTGGGTATCGCCCAGAACATCAGGTAGTCGCCGAAGCCGAGCTGGCGCTCGAAGGTCGGGTAGTAGTAGGGCACGTCCTGGCGCAGGGCCTTCGGATCGACGTCGAGCCACCGCCTCCAGCTGGGCGCGTCGAGCGCGAAGTCCGTGCCCGTGATCAACCGCAGGCTGTCGGCCGCCGCCAGGTTCACCGCGAGCTCGCGGTCGTCGAGTGCGCTGCAGAGCGCCTCGAACGCATCGCGGGTCGGATACTGCCCGAGCGCGATCGCCAGTTCCACGCGGATCGCGGCCGGCTCATCCTCCCGGATGAGCTTCTTCCAGATCTGGTCGGCGATGGCCGGATTGTGCACCCGCTGGAGCCCGCGTGCCGCCGCGAGCCGCACCTGCTCGATCGGGCTGTCGAGTTGCCGCGCCACCAAGGCGGCGTCCTCGGGTCGACCGTGGCGGCAGAGGGCCTGGATGGCCGTCGACTTGACCAGCGGGTCCGTGTTCTCCTCGATGTACAGCCGGTAGAGGTTCACGTAGACCGGGTCGCCACCGAATCCCGAGTTCCCCAGCAGCAGCACGCCGCGCCGCTGGTTCTCGGGATTGGCGTCGTCGACCGCCCAGCGGCCGGCCTCGGCGGGCGAGGGCGGAAAGATCGAGTTGGAGGCGTCGCTGAAGTCGCTCGACATCTGCTCGCAGCCGGCGGTCCAGGCGAGCCCCGCAGCCAGCGCGCACGATGGGGCCGCGCGGGCCACGCGGCGGGCTGCGGGAGTGAGCGAGCGTCCGTGCATCACGACGCGGAGCATACGGACCATACGATCCCCGCATGTCCCGCGTGCGCATCGACGGCATGGCCCTCGGCCCCTTCCAGACCAACTGCTACGTGGTCTCCGATCCCGCCGACTCGGCACGCGAGTGCTGGATCGTCGATCCCGGGTTCGGCCCCGGCCCCGTCCTGGAGGCCGTGCGCCGCGATGGCCTCCGACCCGTGGCCATTCTCCTCACCCACGCCCACGCCGACCACATCGGCGGCGTCGAGGCGGTGCGCCGGGCATTTCCGGGAGTCCCGGTTCGCCTGCACGCCGCCGAGGAGGCATTCATGACGGACCCGGAGCTCAACCTCAGTGCGTTCGCCGGCGTCCCGGTGACCGCGGCTCCGGCCGACGGCACGCTTGCCGAGGGCGACGTGCTGGCGCTCGGCGGCACCCGGTGGCGCGTGCTGCATGTGCCGGGCCACAGCCCCGGGAGCGTGGCGCTCGTCGAGGATTCGGCGGGCGAGGCCATCGTCGGCGACACGCTGTTCGCGGGATCGATCGGGCGGACCGACTTCCCGACGAGCGACCCACGGGCCATGCGGCGTTCGCTTGAGCAGGTGCTCATGGGCCTGCCCGACGCCGTCCGCGTCCATCCCGGCCACGGACCGGCCACGTCGATCGGCCGCGAGCGCCGCGACAACCCGTGGTTGGCCGACTACGGCTGGGCCGGCGCCTGACCGATGTCGCCCGCGCCCACCGCGGCGCGCTCCGCGATCCAAACGTCGATCCGGGCCTCCAGCACGTCCAGTGGAATGGCACCTGCACCGAGCACCGCGTCGTGAAAGGCGCGCACGTCGAAGCGATCGCCCAGCCGCGCCTCGGCACGCGACCGCATGGCGCGGATCCGCAGCTCGCCGATCTTGTACCCGGTGGCCTGCCCGGGCCAGTCGATGTAGCGGTCGATTTCGCGCTCGATGTTCAGGACGCTCAGGGCCGTGTTGCGGCGCATGAACTCCACCGCCTCGTCGCGCGTCCAGCCGAAGGCGTGCATGCCCGTATCGACCACGAGACGCGTGGCCCGCCACATCTCGTAGAGCAAGCGGCCGAAGTCCGCGTACGGGTCGTCGGCGTACAGCCCCATCTCGATCCCGAGCCGCTCGGCGTACAGCGCCCATCCCTCGACGAAGGCCGTGAAGTGCATGTCACGGCGGAACTCGGGCTGGTCCTCGAGCTCCTGCGCAAGCGACACCTGCAGGTGGTGCCCGGGCACCGCCTCGTGCAGCGAGAGCGGGAACACCTCGTAGAGCGGTCGCTGGTCGAGGGCGTGGGTGTTGGCGTAGAACCACCCGGGCAGGCCCGCGCGGAGGGAGCCGGGCATGTAGTACGCGGTGGTCTGGGTCGGCGCCATGAAGCGCGGGATCGCCTGAACCCCGTACGGGTTCCTGGGCAGCGTGCCGAAGAGCGCGGGCAGCTTGGCGTCGATGCGCTTGCATGCGTCGCGATAGCGCGAGAGCAGCTCCTGCTCACTCCGGGCGTAGAAGCGTGGATCGGTGCGTAGGTGCTCGACGAACGCGGCAAACCGCTCGTCGCCGGGCAGCGTGGCTCGGGCCGGATCGGCCGAGGACCAGTCGGTGCGCGCGATCACGTCGAGCATCTCGGCACGGATCCGAGCCACCTCGGACAGCCCGGTCTCGTGAATCTCCTTCGCCGTCATCGCGGTGGTGGTGTGCTCGCGGAGCGCGTGCTCGTACCACGCGGCGCCGTCCGGGTAACCGGTGGCGGCGATCCCGTCGCGGCACGCGGGCAGGTAGGTATCCCGGAGGAATCGTGCCAGCACCCCCAGCTCGGCGACGGTCTCGTCGAGCCATCGGTCCGCCTCGGCGCGCAGGCGCGCGCGCTGGTCGGCGGGAACCGTGGCGGGCATGGCCGCGATCGCGTCGCGCAGCTGCGCGAGGTTGCCCGCGGCCACGGCCGCCACCTGGTCGGGAACCGCGCCCATCGTCACCCGCGGTGGAACCCGTCCTTCCTCGAGGCCCATGATCAGGAGGTCCTGGATGTCGCGCACCATCTGCGGGACCGCGCTCAGGCGCTTCACCAGGTTCTCCCAGTCCTCGGCGGTGCGGAGCGGCACACGTTCGGCCATCTGCGGGATGTCCTGCTGCGGCCCGCCCCGGCCCGAGATCGGCATCAGGAACGTCCGGAAGCGATGGCCGGCCTGACCCGCGCGCAACTGCCGCGTCAGCAACTGCCAGCCGAGGCGATCGGCCTCGGGCAGCGCCGCCGGGTCGATCTCCAGCATCTCCTGCAGGAAGATGTCCTCCTGGGCGCGCCGCGACTCGATGCCGCGGATCGACCGGTCGGCGATCAGCTCGGGGGTCGGCGTGGGTCGTCCGGACGCCAATGCATCCTCGGGCCACGCCGTGTCGCGCCAGCGCTGGTACTCGTCGACCAGCGCCGCCCATCGCTCGCGGGCGGCGGGGGCGGGGGCGACCGGCGGATCCACCAGGAGCAGGGCCGTCAGGACGAGCGTGTGCAGCATGGCGGCATCTTCCCCGAAAGCGGCATCGACTGGCGCGCGTCATTGTTGACGGATGCCGAAGGACCGCCACCCCCGGGGCATCGGATGGGGCTACCCTCGGTCATCATGGACGGCCGCATCACCATCCGCCTCGGTCATTCGCCCGATCCCGACGACGCCTTCATGTGGTGGCCGCTCCTGGAACGTGGAGGCCCGGCCCGCATCGCCTCGCCGCGGTTCCGGTTCGAGGCCGTCCCGGAGGACATCGAAGCGCTCAATCGGCGCGCGGTGGCCGGCGACGATCTCCTGGAGGTCTCGGCGTTCAGTGCAGCCACCTACGCCCGCATCGCCGACCGGTACGTCATTACCGCCTGCGGCAGCTCGGTCGGCGACGGCTATGGACCGAAGCTGGTGGCGCGCGCCGCTTGCCCCGCCGAATCGCTGCGTGGGGGCCACGTGGCGATCCCCGGCACGGGCACCACGGCCTTCCTCGCCACGAGCCTGCTGCTCGGCCCGGGTTCGTTCCGCGCGACGGTGGTGCCCTTCAAGGAGATCCCGGCGGAAGTCGCGGCGGGCCGCTTCGATGCGGGCGTCGTGATTCACGAGGGCCAGCTCACGTTCGGCGACCAGGGGCTGGTGCTCGTCGAGGACCTGGGGCGCTGGTGGCGCGAACTCACCGGGCGCCCGCTCCCGCTCGGAGCGAACGGGGTGCTGCGGGCGCTGGAGGTCCGTCACGGGGCGGGCACGATGTCGGAGATCGCATCGCTTCTGGAGCGGAGCGTCGCCTACGCGCTCGAGCACCGCGAAGAGAGCATCCGCTACGCGCTCGGGTTCGCCGACGGCATGGCGCCGGAACTTGCCGACCGATTCATCGCCATGTACGTGAACGCCTGGACGCTCGACGTCGGCACCGAGGGGCAGGCCGCCGTGGCCGAACTGCTGTCCCGTGCGGCCGATGCGGGACTCCTGCCGCGCGTGGCGGTGCCCGACATCCTCGGCACGGCGTGGGGCGGCCGATATGCTGCGCCGCCTGCCCGATGAGCTCCGCGTTTCCCCCAGCCACCGACACCGAGATCGGCTACGCCCCGCCGACGGTGCGCCAGTTCAGCGTGTTCCTCGACAACAAGGTCGGCAAGCTGCTCGAACTGCTGCGTACCTTCGACGAGGCGTCGTCCACCCGCATCGCGGCGTTCTCGATCACGGACGCGAGCGACTTCGCCGTGGTGCGCATGATCTTCACGAATGCCGATGCCGCTCGGCACATCCTGCGCCGCAGCCAGTACACGTTCTCGGAGACCGACCTGCTCATCGTGGAGATCGGCGCGGAGCAGGGCCTCAGCGGCGCATGCCTGTACCTGCTGGGGGCCGAACTGAACATCCGGTTCGCGTACCCGATCATGCTCCGCGGCGATCGGCCGGCCGTGGCCATCTCGGTCGACGACAACCACCTCGCCGGGCAGATCCTGCTACGCAAGCGCTTCCGGCTGCTCTGCGAGGAAGACCTCGCGCCCTCCGGGCACGATTGACCGCTGCGCCGCGCGGCGCACTCGCCTCACCTCAACGGAGAATCCCCATGGCCCGCATCGTCCGCTTCGTCGCCACCGCCCCCGTCAAGGTCGAGCCTTCGGACAAGCCGCTCTTCATCTGCGCGTGCGGCCTCACCCGCAACTTCCCGTTCTGTGACGGCTCGCACAAGGCCGCGCGGTCCGAGGCCGAAGGACAGCTCTACGTGTACGGCGATGATCGCCAGCCGGCTTCGCATGAGCCCGATGGGTTCACGGGCTGCACCTGCGGCGCGTGAGCGTCGCGGGCGTGCGCACGGCCCCGGCGGTCCACGCGTGCGCGGTGGGGCATGCGCTCACGCGGGATAGCGCGCGCTCGTCTTCTGCGTTTCCCAGACTTCCACGTGCTCGAGCTCGGCGCCAGTGCCGACGAACCGAGGCTCCAGGAGCCCGTGGCACACGCGCGCGATGTTCTCGACGCTCGGATTGATCGTCGCGAATTCGGGGCAATCGGCGTTGAGGTGCCGGTGGTCGAAGCGGTCGATCACGGCCTCGTTCACGATCCTCTCCAGGCGATCGACCGGGAAGCCGTGGGCGCCCGATCCGGCGGGCACCCGCACGGCGACGGCCACGCGGTAGTTGTGGCCGTGGCCGCCGGGGTGGTTGCACTTGCCGAAGGTGACGCGGTTCTCCTCGTCGGACAGCTGCGGGCAGTGCAGGCGGTGCGAGGCACTGAACTCGAACGTCTCGATCAGGAGCGCGTGGTCAGGCATGTGGTGATCCCATCGGTGTTCGATGAATGGGCTGGGCGCCCAGGACAGGGAGTCGAGCGATCCGCGGGGCGGGGCGCCAGCCGACACCACCGCCGCCAGCCGGACGATGATGGCGGACGGGGAGTCTCCGCGTTCGGCGGCCGCGCGCAGTTCGGGCCACACGTGCGTGCGCACCAGCGCATCGACGTGCTGGATGCCGATCAGGTAGCCGGTCACCGGGTCCGGTTCGCCCCGCCACGCCACCGTGATCTCGTGGTGGCCCTCGAACGCCGTGGCGGGTGGAATCCCGGCGAATCCGTTGGCGCCGGCTCGTGATGGTCCGAATAACCCAGCACGCACCGTCCGGCGCAGGACGATGGGTGCGCATGGATGATTTTTCGATGCATTCATCAAAGGTTGGCCGAAGCGTCAGCGGTGAACCCGTGCCGGACTCTACAGTAGTGACGTTGGTGATTCCTATGCCCCCGGAAGGGCTCGGCGTGAGCTTTGCTCCGCCGGGCCTTTTTCATCGTGCGCGCGAGGCGATCGTGGCCGCGGCGATGGTCGTGGTGGCGGGGTGCGCAGCGCCCGGTTCCGCGCCGGACGTGGGCCGCACCAGCGATGCCCCGATCGCCGCGAACGACCGCACTGCCGAGGCCCCGTCGCCGATCCGGTTCGCCGATGGCCTCATCGCCGATCGTCATGCACGTGAGGTGCAGGTGCGGGCCGAGGTGGCATGCACTCAGGGATGGCTCGAGCAGGCGGTCTGCCGCGCGGGCACGCGCGAACATGAATCGTTGCTCGTGATCGATGTGCCGCCGAGCCTCGTGCACGCGGCCCTCCTCGCGATCGGCCTGGAGCCGGGGTCTCCCGGGCGATGGGTCGCGACGGCGTCCGGCGGCGTGGAGCGCGTGCCGCCGCACGGCGATGCGCTCGAGGCGTGGGTGCGGCGCGACGGCCGACCCGACGTGCCGCTCGACTCCTGGATCCATGATCCGGTGCACGGCCGGGAGTTCCCGTCGCAGCCGTGGATCTTCGCGGGCAGTGCCCTCCGGTCGGCCGCCGCGGGGGCAGGTGCACCCGACGTGTACGTGGCGGATCGCACCGGCTCGGTGGTCGGGCTGGTGACGTTCGGCGACGAACCGATTGCGCATCGGGACGTGCTCTCCGACAAGGTCGACGTCGATGCGCCGCAGTGGCAGGCGCGCACGATCGCCATCCCCGAGCCGGGCACCGCGGTGATGCTGGTCCTGCGGCCCGTGCGGGAGGTCCGGAAGTGAGGTTCGTTGGCATCGATCCCGGCCTGCGATTGACCGGGTACGCCTGCGTGGAACTTCGGCCTGGCGTCCTGGAGCCCGGGCTCGTGGAGGCCGGCGTGATTCGCCTCCGGGCCGACCGGTCGGTGTCCTCGAGGCTGCGGACGCTGCACGAGGAACTCGGGGCGCTTCTGGACGAACTGCGGCCCGGGTGCGTCGCGGTGGAGTCGGTGTTTGCGCACTCGGCCCACGTCCGGACGGCGATCGTGATGGGCCATGGTCGGGGCGTGGTGCTGCTGGCCGCGGCGCTCCGCGACCTGACCCTGGTGGAGTTGGCGCCGGCGGAGGTGAAGAAGTCGCTCACCGGGCGCGGGCAGGCCTCCAAGCAGCAGATGCAACGGGCGGTGATGCATCAATTCGGGCTGCGTGCCATGCCCGAGCCGCCCGACGTGGCGGACGCCATCGCCATTGCGTGCTGCGCCGCCCGAAGGCATGGCCGCTAGCCTCATGCGCATGGCCTCGCGCGTCCCGATGCTCGTCCTGTGCCGGCGGCTCCTGAGCGACCAGCTCACGCCGGTGCTCGGCTATCGCCGGCTTGTGGCGCCCGACGATCGCACCGCACCAAGCTTTCTGTTCGAGAGCGTGGAGAACGGCTCCGCCGTCGGCCGTTGGTCGATGCTGGGGGCGCAGCCCGCGGTCGAGGTCTTGGCGCGTGGTTCACTCGTCGAGGAGCGTGACCGGCGGACCGGCGAAGTCCGTCGCACCGAGTCCGCCGACCCGCTTGAAGTGCTGCGGGCGCGCGGGGCCCGGTACGCCCCGCAGGCCATCGACGCCGTTCCCGCCGCGTTCCATGGGGGCTGGGTCGGGTACGCGTCGTTCGACGCGGTGCGGTGGCTCGAGCCCGCCAAGCTTCCCTTTTCGGCGGCGCCGCACGACGACCGCGGACTGCCGGACCTGCACT
>JBJOIF010000135.1:0-5958 GCA_046047335.1 Planctomycetota bacterium
AACTGGATCCCTCGCCCGGATGGTGCGGTCATCGCGTGGAGCGAGCACTCCGAGGAAACCGGATGGATACCCAAGATCGCGTGGAGCAACGCATCAAACGGGCGCGAGTGCAGCGCCGACCTCGGCGCCCCGCACGTCGGGTTCCCATCGGTGTGCGGCTGGTCGGCGGATGGCCAGGACGTGATTGCGCTGGTGCAGCGCACCGGGACGGGATTCCCGACGCGCGAGGACGGCACCGCGATCGTCCCCATCGATGTGTTCGCGATCGACCTGGCGTCCGGCACGGTCCGCCCCCTGGACTCCGGCGAGGGGCGTGCCACCGGCAGCGCATCCACGGGCTGGGTGGTCGGCCCCGCCATCGCGGCGGTCGGCCCCGATCCCGAGGCGCGCACCGTCATCCTCGTCGGCGAGCAGGTCGACGGCATCGAGCCTCGGCACCTGTGCATCGTCGGAGCGTCCGGCATGCGCGTGGTGCCGCTCGCCGCCGGGGCGGTGCCGGATGCGTGGGGATTCCGTCGTGCGTGGATCACCACGGACGGGCGACTCGGGATCGAACTGCACTCGCGGTTCCGTACCAACGGCGAGCTCCAACGGCACATCGACCTCGCAACCGGGGCGGTGAGCGATCCCTCGACGGCGAACGGCAGGATCTCCCCCGATGGAACGCGGGTTGCCCGCATCGAGGTCGATTGGTCAACGCAAACGCGCATTTCGCGCATGCGCGTGGTCGTGGAACGATCGAATGCCGAAACCGCGGGCACGGCCGCCGGCGATGCCCTTCCCCTCGCCCCGTAAGCCCCGCGTCGGTCGCGATCAGTGCCGCGCGGGACCGATCGGGTCCCAGATCAAGGTCGACGTGTTCCAGTCGCCGTCCGGCGTCGCGATGTCGCGGCTGCCCTGCGCGTTCGTGGTGACCTGCTCATTCAGGAACCACTGCACGTGGCCGTCCGCAAGCAGGATGTGCCCGCCGCCCCAGTGACGCGCCGCGTGGCGCTTCCAGCTGCACGCGGCGCGATCGAGGTTCCGCGTGCGGTGGGGATCGTCGAGCGGCACTTCCTCGGGCGTGGCCCGCAGCTCGAGGAGGAACACGGTCTTGTCCGCGTACCCCACGTTGCCCAGGCGGATCAGGGCGTCGCTCGAAGCAACGTCCATGCCCGCCGAGGACAGCAGCGTGTTGTTCAACCGGATGTTCATGGCGTAGCTGAACCAGAACTGCCGCTGCACGCCGCCCGGACCAGCGTCCCCGAAGGCCCACGGCTGGTCCATGGTGGGCTCCGCCGCCGGATCGTTCCAGACCGACTCGGGGTTGTCCCAGAGATCGATGGTCCGTTGCTCGGCGAAGGCTCGCTCGCACAGCTCGGTGAACGACTCCAGGCCCATCATCGGCGCCAGCGCGTTCGGCCAGAACAGGCGGCTCGGGAGGTTGGAGGGCATCCCGGCGATGTCCTTCACGCCCTCCCACGGCACGCGCTCCTCGTTCATCGACGACCACGCGCCGAGGGCGGCACCCCACTGGCGCAGGTTCGACTGGCTCTTGGTGGCCCGTGCGCTGGCGCGGACCATGCCGAGCGCCGGAAGCAGCATCCCCACCAGCAGCCCGATCACGGCCACCGTGACCATGAGTTCCACGATGGTGAACGCACGTGCGCGGCCGGATGCCCTGGGAGCCATGGGGTGATCGTAACCCCGGCCCCGCCTGCGGATTTCGCAAGGAAAGGCCCGAAATTTGCGTGCCACCGCCCGGGACGGGTACAGTGTGTCGCTCGCGGCAAAGCGCCGCCCCCCTTCGCTTGGCGGCGGCCTGGGCTGGGGGTTCACCGATTCTCGCCGCCGGCCCCCGAAGGACCTCGCTATTTCCAGCTTCCCTCCCCGCCGCCCCCCGTTCGCCTCGAGCCGTCCGCCCGGAAGCGGACCGCGCCCTGGAGGCTTCGGCGGCGACCGCCCGCGCCGCGACGGCCCCTCGATGGGTCCGCGCATGAACGACCGGATCCGCATCACGCCGATCCGACTGATCGACCAGAACGGAGAGATGGTGGGCGTCGTCGAGACCGACGAGGCGCGGCAGCGCGCCATGGAAGCAGGCCTCGACCTCGTGGAGATCTCGCCGGACGCGCGCCCGCCCGTCTGCAAGATCATGGACTACGGCAAGTTCAAGTACGAGGAAGCCAAGAAGAACAAGGCCAACAAGTCCAAGACCAGCGAACTCAAGGAAGTCCGGCTCGGTCGCTCCATGAAGATTGACCCGCACGACGTGGACATCCGCGTGCAGCAGGCGCGCCGGTTCCTCCTTGAGGGACACAAGGTGCAACTGGTGGCCAGCTACACAGGTCGCGAGATGGCCCACCGTGAGCTCGGTGAGCGCAAGGTCAACGACGTCATCAACCGCCTGCTCGACCTGGGCAAGCTGGAGGCGGCGCCGCGCCTCAACGGCAAGCGCATCAACGCGATCATCGCGCCCGACAAGAACAAGATCGAGCAGTGGAAGCGCAAGGAGCAGGCCGCAGGCCGCCAAGGCGTGATCGAGGAAGTCACGGTCGTCGACGAGCCCGACGAGGGCGACGACGAGTGAACGCCGAACCGGCCGCCGAATCGTGCCAAGCCCCCGGTCGCCCCGAGGGCGCGCACGGCGAATTGATGCTTCGGACGTTCGCCTTCCCGGCGGACGCCAATCCTGCCGGCGACATCTTCGGCGGATGGCTGCTCGGCCAGATGGATATCGCGGGAGCGAGCCTCGCCCGTCGACGGGCACACGGCCGGGTGGCCACGGTGGCCGTTGCGCAGATGTCGTTCCGGCTCCCCGTCTTCGTGGGGGATGAGGTGTCCTGCTATTGCCGGATCGTCCGCACCGGCACGACCAGCGTGACCGTCGAGGTGGAGGCGTGGGCACGGCGCCACGACGACAGCGGCACTTGCAAGGTCACCGAGGGCACCTTCACCTACGTGGCCATCGGTGCGGATCGCCGGGCGCGCACCCTTCCGCCCGAGCTGGCCGGCCCCGCCGCCTGACGGCCGCCGGGCGAGCTGCCCCGCCCAACACCTTCACCCATTCCATCCCGGGGTTTCTCCGGTCCCTCACCAGACGCATATAGATCTTTTATGCATGGCCTTGCATAATCATGCGGCCATCTCTATATTCATCGATCCGTCATGCCTTCCACCCAACCCAACCCCGTGCAGCGCCGAGCGAGGCTGGCCGCCCTGATCGCCAGCGAGCGCCCGTGGAGCCAGCATGAACTGGTCGGGCTGCTTCGGCGCCGGGAGGGCATCACGGTGACCCAGTCGACGCTCTCGCGGGACCTCGCGGAACTGGGCGTCGTGAAGGGGCCAGCCGGTTACATGCTGCCCGGTGCGGAATCGGTACGCGCGCCCGAGGATCGCGAGGCAGCCCTCGCCGCAGCCTTGAGGCAGCACTTGATCTCGGTGGCCCGCGCCGGCACCTTGGTGGTGGTTCGCACGCCCATCGGGCACGCCAGTTCGCTTGCGGTCGAGCTCGATCGGCACGGCTTGGCAGGTGTCCTCGGCACCATCGCTGGCGACGACACCATCTTCATCGCCGCGCGAGATGCCGCCGCTGCGGGAGCGATCGTCCGAACCCTGGAGCGGCTCGCCCGCTCCTCGAGCTGAACCACCCCTCCACAGGAGCGCCGCGCATGCAGGACCCGATTCGCATCGCCATCGTCGGAGCCCCCGGATACACCGGCGCGGAACTCGCTGGCATCCTTGCCGCGCATCCCGCCGTTCGGATCGAGGGGCTCTTCGGCAGCGACCGGCGCTCGTCCGGGGCGGGCGAGCAGCCGATGGGCGAGGTCTTTCCACGCCTGCGGGGCGTCATCGACCTGCCGGTTCGCGCGGCGAGCATCGAGTCGATCCTGGCCTGCGGGCCGGACGCCGTGTTCCTGGCCACCCCCCACGAGGCGAGCGAGGCGCTCGCGCCGGCCCTGCTGACCGCCGGCGCGACCGTGTTCGATCTCTCCGCGGCCTTTCGGCTGCGGGATCGGACGCTCTACCCGCGGCACTACGGATTCGAGCACGGCCATCCCGGGCTGCTCGAGCACGCGGTCTACGGGCTGCCGGAACTGGCCGGCGACACCCTGCGCGAGGCCACCCTGGTGGCGTGCCCGGGCTGCTACCCCACCTCGGTGATCCTGCCGTTGCGTCCGCTGGTCGATGCCGGCCTGGTCGATCTCGCACGACCCGTCGTCGTCGACAGCGCCAGCGGCGTCAGGGTGCGGGGCGCACCCCGGCCGCCAAGAGCCTCTTCTGCGAGGTCAGCCTCTAGCCGTACGGGGTGCTCGGGCACCGTCACCAGCCCGAGATGGCGCAGGAGTCCGGGGCGCGCATTCTGTTCACCCCCCACCTCGTGGCACTCGACCGCGGCATTCTGTCCACGATCCACGTGAACCTTGCCGACGGCGCCACCGAACGCGACGCCCGCGAGTGCCTGCGGGCGAAGTATGCGCATGCGCCGTTCGTGCGCCTGCTTCCCGCCGGCCAGTGGCCATCCATCGCGGGCGTGGAGCGCACCAACTTCTGCGACATCGCGCTGGCTGCGGACGAGTCCGGCACGCACCTCGTGATCTCCAGCGCCATCGACAACCTGCTGAAGGGCGCCGCCGGCCAGGCCGTGCAGGCGTTCAACGTCCGGTTCGGGCTCGACCAGGCCACGGGCCTCGGGCCGTCGCGGCGCATCCTGGCGGAGGCCTGCCCGTGACTCCCGCCGGACCGCTGGTCGTGAAGCTCGGCGGAGCGCTGCTCGACGACGCCGCGCGCCATCCCGGCGTCTTCGACGCCCTGGCCCGTCTGCACCAAGCGCTGCCGGGCGGCGTCGTGATCGTCCACGGCGGCGGCAAGGCCGTCGACCGGCAGTTGGAGCGCCTGGGCATCGTGACCGAACGACGTGCCGGCATCCGCATCACGCCCCCCGAAGCGGTCGAGCAGGTGGTCGCCGTCCTCGCGGGCGTGATGAACACGCAACTCCTCGGGCTGCTCCTCTCTCGCGGGTGCTCGGCGGTCGGATTGACCCTCTCGGACGGCCACCTCAGCCGCACCGCGCGCGCCACGGGACTCGGGTTCGACGCCGGACGCGTGGGAGAGATCCTCGGCGGGGACGGCGCACTCGTCCGGCACCTCTTGGCGGGCGGATTCCTCCCGGTCCTCAGCTCGATCGCGCTGTGCGAGGGCGGCGGGTTCCTCAACGTCAACGCGGACGACGCCGCGGCGCAGGTGGCGGGCATCGTCGGCGCATCGGGGCTGCTGCTCCTCACCGACGTCCCGGGAGTCCGCGGCCCCGATGGTCGGACGATCGCCGAGCTTGATGCCGACGGCGTACGGCGGCTGATCGACGCAGGAGTGGTGACCGGGGGCATGATCGCCAAGGTCCGCGGCGCCCTCGATGCGGCCGAGCGCTCGGGCGTACCGGTCGTCATCGCCGGATGGGATGATCCCGGGAGCCTGGAGGCGCTTGCAGGCCCCGACGCGCCGGGCACGCGCATCGTGCCACGCCTCCGGATGCCGGAGCCTGCCCGATGAGCCGCGCCTTCGCGCCCATTGCCGCCACGTCGGTCCTCCGCGTCAGCGACCTGGCGGCGCACGAGTTGCGCACCGTGCTCGACACCGCCGCCCGGCTCAAGGCCGATCCCGCGCTCGGTGGTGGGACGCTCGCCGGCCGGAGCATCGCCCTCCTCTTCGAGAAGCCCAGCCTCCGGACGCGGGCGAGCTTCGAGGTGGGCGCGTTCCGGCTGGGCGCACAGGCCCTGTTCCTCGACCACCGAGAGACGCCGCTTGGCACGCGCGAGACGGTCGCCGACTACGCGCGCAACCTCGAGCGCTGGTGCCACGCGATCGTCGCGCGCGTCATGCGGCATTCCACGGTCGAGCAGCTGGCCGAGGCATCGCGCGTACCGGTGATCAACGCCCTCTGCGACCGCCACCATCCGTGCCAGGCGCTCGCCGACATGC
>JBJOIF010000136.1:0-3762 GCA_046047335.1 Planctomycetota bacterium
GCCCGCCGGACGGTCATGCGCCCTGCCCCGCGGCGATCCGTGCCGCCGCCACTGCCTCGCGCGCCTCCGCCCATCCGGGCGCCTGGGCCACGCACGCGGCAAAGGCGTTGACCGCCTCCGCGGGGGCGCCGAGCGCCATGAATGCCCGACCGATCGTCATGTGCACCGCCGGCTGACGCATGTCCAGCGCGGCCGCACGCAGGCCGAGTTCGAGCGCACCGTCCGCATCACCGGCGCGAAGCCGGATCGCGGCGAGCGCACCAAGCACGCCCGCATCCTCGGGCTCGGCGGCGAGCGCCCGGTGGAAGACGACCTCGGCACCGGCATCGTCTCCCGCGGCCACCAGCGCGCGGCCGAGCAACGCATCGATTCCATCGAGGCCGCCGGGCTGCTCCGCCAGCGCACGCAGCACGCCGACGGCGCCGGCGGCATCGCCCGAACCCAGCATCAGCCGTGCGCGCATGGCCTGCGCCGCCAGCGCCTCCCGGCCGCTGCCGACCACCGCATCAAGATCCCGATGCGCAGCTGCGGCATCGCCCGCCCCCGCATGCGCCGTGGCGCGCAGCAACCGGACACCGTTGGTCTCCGCAACCGGACCCTCGATGCCGGCCAGCGCCTCGAGCGCACGCGCGTGTTCCCCCGCATCGACGTGGGACTGCGCCAGCTGCAGCCGATTGGAAGCCACCGTGTCCCGCCGCGTGGCCTCATCGTCCGCACCGAGCGGCTCGATGTAGCCCAGGTCCACCAGTTGCGCGAGTGCCGCACGCGCTTCCTCTGGATCGACGCGACGCTCGGCCGGATGCATGCCGCACTCCCCCGGGACGGACTCCCACGAGGCAATGCGCGGCGGTGCGGTTCCTCCGTCCATCGCCTCGGCGAGCACGCGACCCGGCATGTCGTCGGCGGCAGGCAGGCCAAGGAGCGCAAGGACCGTCGGCGCGATGTCGAGGATGCTTGCGCCGTGCACGCGCGCCCCGGCGCGAATGCCGGGACCGCCCGCCGCAAAGACGCCGTAGGGACGGTGCCAGTCCACGGGACCGGTCTTGCCGGGTCGTGGGTCGGGGCGACGGTGATCGTTCCAATACCCGTGGTCGCTGATCACCAGCACGGCCGCATCGTCGCCCGCAAGCCGGAGCAGCGTCTCAAGCATCATGTCGTGGAAGCGGTAGATGCCGTTCATGCAATGCTGGTACACGGCGAAGTCCCGTTCCTCGACCTCGGCCATGCGCGGCGGATGGAACTCCATGAACTCGTGCCCGAAGCGATCGATCCCCTCGTAGTACACGGCCCCGAAGTCCCAGTCCCCGCGCTCCAGGAGCCGCGTGGCCATCGCATGGATCGATGCCGTCTGCGCCACCAGCTGCATGAGCTTTCCGATCCGGTTGCCCTCGCGTGCGATCTCGATCGCCGCCTCCGGCACGAACGGGAGAATCGCGGATGCATCGACCTCGGACGGGTGGACACGGCACTCCGCCATGGCCGCCGCCAGTTCCGCCGGATGCACCGCACCGGCGGGAAGCGGCGCCCCGGGCGCCTCGTCCGCGGAACGAAAATCGAACTGGTTGGACACCATCGCCCCGTGGATCGGCTCGGCGGGGTGCGACGCGTACCAGCCCACCACGTTCGAGCGCAGTCCGCACTGGGTGAGGATGTTCCACAATGCCTTGCATCGCCGGCTGGTGCTCGCGGTCGGACGGATCCCGGGGCCGTCCGGCGTGGGCTCCGTGAAGCCGAGCACGCCGTGGGCATCGGCGCGCCGGCCCGTGGCGATGGTGTTCCAGAGGATCGGCGACAGGATCGGTCGCGTGGTGGCCAGGTTGCCCGAAGCGCCGCGGGCGAGCAGTCCCGCCAGCGTGGGCATCCGCCCCGCCTCCAGGAGCGGGCCGATCATCTGCCAGTCGGCGGCGTCCCACCCGACCAAGAGGACGCGCTTCGGCATGCCGGGTTCCATGCGGCGCTCGATGGGCATGGGTGGAGGCTACGGGCGCCTCACCGGCTTGGCAGACCCCGTGAACGACCGCCGCGCGGCGCCGGGAACGTGGCGCCGCGCGGCGGGCTGGGGCGCTGCCGGACCGGGCCGGCGCGCGTGGATCAGGCGGTGCGCTTGCGGCCGCGGAGGAAGCCGAGGCCGGACGCGCCGGCGGCAAAGAGGCCCAGGGCGCCGGGGGCGGGGATCGCCCCGGCGGCGATGCCCGCGCCGGAGTTGTCGTACGCCCAGTCGTGGACGATGAACGAGCCCGAGGCCTGGTTCAGGCTGACGCGGACCCACCCGTAGTACAGGTTCGCGCCGCTCGCGAACGACAAGCCCAGGTAGGCGTTGCTCGCGTTGTTGAACTGCGCGCTCGGGTTGGACGCGCCGTAGGCCATCGAACCGAAGAACGAGGGGCCAACGCTCGAGGCATCGATCACGAAGCCTGCGGCGAGGCTGCTCACGTACGAATAGCCGGACGAGAACGACACCAACTTGCCCGGGTAGAAATTCACCGCCGCGCCCATGTAGTTGCCACCGCCGAAGACGTAGTTCTTCAAGGTGACGTCGCCGTACGCGTCGCCATCGAGGTTGAGGTTCAGCGCGCTGAACTGGCTGATCGAGACGTCTTGGACGCCCGAGTACACGATGGAGGCGTTGGCCGCAGCTCCGGCGGCGGCGGCGGCACCGGCCGCCACGGCGTAGGCGGAGCGAAGCGAGGACACTGCCGCGGGAGCGGCAACGGGAGAGCGCACATCGGCCATGGCACGGAACTCCAAGGAAGGGGCTTGGAACAAACGAACGGGGCGAGGAAGGGACCTCGTACCCAAGGGATTGGAAGAATGCGCCGAAATTGCGCCGGGTCAAGGATGAAATCCCGGCACACACTGCCATACTCACGGAACATGGATCGGGACTGCGTGTCTGATAACGCATCCGCCCCCCTCCCCACCCCGAACTGCCGTCCCCACGATGAAGATCCGCCCCCTCGCCTGCCTCGCCGTCGTCGCCGCCTCCACCGCCTCGAGCGCCCACGCGCAGGAGGTGGTGTTCTTCACCGGCAGCGACAACGGCTTCTTCACCCCGTTCAACCCCGCCAACGCGACGACCGTGAAGTACGGCGACAGCGGGTGGCTCGGTGGCCCGAATGCGCTGCCGGTGGCGCTCGGACGGATCACGCTCGGCCTCGCCACCTTCAACGGGCCGGTGGCGGGCACCGTCGACATCGAGCTCACGATCAACGACGGGGATCCGTCCGGCTTGGTGTTTGGCTCCGGAGCCGAGCTCTATCGCACCGTGATCGAGGACGTGGAACTGCCGGCGTCCACCTCCACCGACGCGACCTTCTTCGAACTCTCGGTGCCCCTGCCCTCGGTGATGACCCTCGGCGGCTTCAACAACGTGGGCTGGTCGGTGTCCCTGCGCAACTACCAGTACCAGGGGCAGCTCGGCTTTCAGGTCGCCACCTGCAAGGCGCAGTTCGTGGGCTTCTACACCAACAACGCGTCCTTCTTCAACGGCAACGCCTGGAGCCTCTTTGCCTTCGGCGCGGACACCTGCACGCAGATCGCCCAATACACCGCCCTGATCGAACTCGCGGAGCCCGCGTCCTGCCCCGCCGACCTCAACGACGACGGGTTCGTCAACGGCGAGGATCTCGGCATCCTGCTCGGCAACTGGGGGCCATGCAACGCCTGCCCCGGCGACTTCAACGACGACGGGTTCGTCAACGGCGAGGATCTTGGCATCCTGCTCGGCGGGTGGGGCGAGTGCCCGGCCTGAGCACCGCGGCC
>JBJOIF010000137.1:0-3043 GCA_046047335.1 Planctomycetota bacterium
GGAATGGTGGTGATGCTGGAGTCGGCGCGCAGTTTCGCGGAAGCCGCCCGGGCCGGGGCCGGTGCCGTCATCCTCTATTCGGACCCGGCGCAGAACGGAGATCCGGCGCCCGGTGCATGGCCGAGCGGCCCACTCGCTGCGGACGATCACGTGGAGCGGGGATCGGTCCTTGCGGCCCCGCAGCCCGGGGATCCGACCACCGTGGGCTGGCCGTCGGTCTCGGGCACGGTTCGCGAGCAGGCCGACATTGCCGGCGCCCCGCGCATTCCCGTGCAGCCGATCGGTGCCGGTGCCGCGCGGCGGATCATGCGGGCCATGGGTGGGCCGGATGCACCTGCGGAATGGAGCCCATCGAACGGCCTGGGATCCCCGTATCGACTCGGGGGGGACGGCGGTGCGCGCGTGCGTGTGGTCGTACGCCAGGATCGTTCGCTCCGGCAGACCGCCAACGTGATCGCGCGCTGGCGCGGGGCCTCGGAACCTGGGCAGATGGTGATCGCCGGGTGCCACCACGACGCGTGGGGCTTCGGCGCGTCCGATCCCTTGGCGGGAATGGTGGTGATGCTGGAGTCGGCGCGCAGTTTCGCGGAAGCCGCCCGGGCCGGGGCCGTCCCGGCACGGTCGGTCATCTTTGCGGCCTGGGGTGCCGAGGAGCACGGCATCTTCGGCAGCACGGAGTGGGTGGAAGGGCATTTGCCCCGGCTCATGCGGGAGGCCATCGCCTACGTCAACCTCGACATGGCGGCGATGGGGCCGCGGGTCTCGGTGTCCGCGAGCCCGAGCCTGCACGACGTGTTCCTGTCCGCGGCCGTCCGGGTGCCGCAATGCGGGAGCACCGATGGGGTCACCGTCTATGACGCCATGTGTGCCGGTGCCCCGGATCGTGCGAGTCCCGCGATCGGGGTGCTCGGAGGGGGATCGGATCACCTGGCGTTCATCTGCCATGCCGGCGTGCCCAGCATCGCCATCGGGGCTGGTGGGTCCCGTGGCCGCAGTTACCACTCCAACCACGACACGCGCGCGTGGTACCGACTGGCGGTGGGTGAGGACTACGGTTCCGCGGTGATGTTGGCGCAGCTGACGGCGGCGTTCATGGGCGCGATCGCCGATGCACCGGTGGTGCCGCTCTCCGCCGCGCGTCATGGGGCCAGTGCCGCTGAGGACATTCGCTTGCTCATGAAGCAGCACCCGGCCTCCGCCGACGCGCTCGCGCCGCTCCTTGCCCGGGCCGAGGCCGCGGCCGAGCAGGGCGAGCGGCTGGACGCGTCGCTCACGTCGTTGGAGTCCGGGCTGGGCGCGGCTCGCCGGGCCGAGCTCGATGCAGCGATGATGTCGCTTGATCGGGCGTGGCTCGACGCTGGCGGACTGGACGCGCGGCCGTGGTTCCGTCACCTCGGCTCCGGCGTCGATCCACGCAGCGGATACGGTGCCCTCCGGATGCCGCTGCTCGTCGAGGCGCTGGAAGCCAACGACCCCGACCGCGTCCGTCGAGCGGTCGAGCGATGCCAGCGGGCCTTCGACCGACTGGAGCAGGGCATGGTGCGCGCCCAGGAGCTGGCGGGATCGGGGATCTGACCGTCCGAGAACGTGGTGCGGCGTGATTTTCCGCCCGTGCGTTCTCCAGCGTGAACCTGCCGCAACTCCATTGAATCCATTGGTTTAGGCTTGCGATCCCGCCGTCGCGGCCCCATCTTTCGCTGGACCAAGCAGATCGATTTCCGGCCATCCTGCGTATGGTGGGGAGCGATCGGACCGATTGCGCATTGGAGATCTCCACCATGAAGACCCTTGTCACCCTGTCGGTTGCTGCCCTCGCCCTCGGCCTCGCTTCGCCTTCGGAGGCACAGACCGCCATCCGCACGAAGCGGATCATCGCCAGCGGCCTCACGTACCCCACGTTCGTGACGCATGCGCCCGGGGACTCGACGCGACTCTTCATCCTGGAGAAGGGCGGGCGGATCCGCATTTACGACCGCGTCAACGGCACGCTGCTCACGACGCCGTTCCTCACCGTCCCCGTCACCGGGGGCACGTCCCTGAACGACGAGCGCGGCCTCCTCGGCCTGGCCTTCGACCCGAACTACGCGACCAACGGCCAGTTCTACGTCTATTACACCGGCTCGGGCACCAACGGCAACACCCTCGCGCGGTACACGGTGTCGGCCAATCCCAACATCGCGAACACGACCGGTCAAGTGATGATGTCGTGGTCCGATCCGTACTCGAACCACAACGGCGGATGGATCGGGTTCGGTCCGGACGGCAACCTCTACATGGGGACCGGCGATGGCGGCAGCGCCAACGACCCGCTGGCTGCCGGCCAGAGCCTGACGACGCCCTTGGGCAAGATCCACCGTCTCCGTCCCACCGTCGGCGGCTCGGCTCCGTACTACACCGTCCCCTCGGACAATCCGTTCGTGGGAGGCAGCACGGCCGACGACACCATCTGGTCGTACGGCATCCGCAATCCGTGGCGCTGCTCCTTCGACCGCCAGACGGGCGACCTGTGGATCGCTGACGTCGGCCAGAACGCCACGGAAGAGATCAACTTCCAGGCGGCCGGTGCCAACGGTGGGCAGAATTACGGATGGCGCTGCCGCGAGGGCACCGGATCCACCGGCCTCTCCGGCTGCACCACCTCGACGCCGCTGGTCGGACCGATCCACACCTACGGCCACGTCTCCGGCACGTCCGGCGGTTACTCGATCACCGGCGGCTACGTGTACCGCGGCTGCCGCATCCCGGATCTGCAGGGCACGTACTTCTTCGCCGACTGGGTGAGCAACAACGTGTGGTCGTTCCGCTACGAGAACGGGCAGAAGACTGAGTTCCTGCTGCGCAACAGCGCCATCACCCCGTCGCTCGACAATACCACCGTCAACCAGATCGCCTCCTTTGGCGAGGACGCCGAGGGCGAGATGTACATCGTCGACCACGGCGGGCAGGTCTACAAGATCGTGCCGGCCTCGGGCGACGGCACGTGCGAGCCGCCCGCCAAGCCGGGCGACCTCAACGGCGACGGGCTCGTCGACGGGGCCGACCT
>JBJOIF010000138.1:0-5577 GCA_046047335.1 Planctomycetota bacterium
TCGCCGCGCACGGTGAACATCCACTGGAACCTGGCGTTCACCTGCCTCCATGCGGGCGACGTCCGTGGTGCCTACGACGCGTTTGCGCGGTTCCTCTGGCCGGAGATGCGCCGGCTGCATCCGGGCGACGGACTGCGCCGGTGGTATCTGTCGTACTTCGCGCCCATCGCCTACCAGGCGTGCGCGCTCGAGGATGCGTGGGCCGCCGGCATGCAGGTCCTCGCCGACGATGCGCAGGATGGCGAGGTCAAGCGGGACGGGATGGCGCAGCAGGCCGCGTCCGTGGTGGCGGCGGTGCTCGCGGAGCAGGGCGACGAGGCCGGTGCGGCGGAGATCGAGCGCGTCTACGGCGTGCAGCGCATGATGCGCGAGGAACTGCCGTGATCAGTCGGTGCGGAGGCCACGAAGTTCGCGGGCGAGGCGTGCCTTGCCCGCCTCCACGTCGCGCTGCGCGGTGGCTGGGCTGACCGCAAGCAACTCGGCCACGCGTTCGAGCGGGATGCCGGCCACCAAGTGCAGCGTCACGGCCTGCATCTGTCGGGGATGCCGGGCGGCGATCCGCACCATGGCGTCCTCGAGGTGCCTCACGTCGGCCGTAGGCAGGCGGCGTACCGCTTCCGGGGCCGGTGGGTCCATCTGGGTGTCCAAGCGTGCCGTCACGCGGGCGTCGCGCTTGCCGGCCAGCCGCGCGCGGCGCCGGTCGGCGATGACGCGGGTCATGAAGATGCTCGCGAGTCCACGAAGGTGGGCGGGCTTGGTGGGCAACTCGCGCTGGTCCATCAGTCGCAGGACGGTGTCGGCCACCAGCGACGTCGGCGCGATCGCCAAGGCACCGAATCCCGCGGTCTCCTGTTGCGCCCGCAGCGTGCGCACGGCGATGTCCCGCAAGGCGTCGTGGTGCTGCGCGATGAGGTCGGCGAACGCTCGCTTGGCCTTCGGATCCATCACACCCCCCGCGTCCCGGGATCCCAGATCACCTTGTGCACCTGCACCTGGACGCGGACCGCCAGGCGGTCAGCGAGCACCCACTCCGCGAGCAACCGTGGATCGAGGCCCGCGCATCCGCGCACTTCGGCGCCCGGGGCCTGCGGCCACGCGGGACTCATCAGGATGGCGCGCAGCCGTCCATCCGCCATCGCACGGTCCAGCCCGCGCTCGGCGATGGTGCGGCGCGCCCACTCGTAGTCGGTGCGATCGGTGACGACGAACTTGACCTCGTCGTGCGGCCGGAGGTCGGCAAGGTTCGACCAGAGGTTGCGGGACTCCTCGCCGCTGCCCGGGGTCTTGAGGTCAAGGATCCGGACGATGCGCGGGTCGCACGGGGACATTTCCACCGCACCCGAGGTTTCCACCAGCACGGTGTGGCCGGCATCCGCGAGGAGTCGCATCAGGTCGAAGGTCCGGCGCTGGGCCAGCGGTTCGCCGCCCGTCAGTTCCACCAGTGGGCAGCCGATCGCGGCCACCCGGTCGAGCACCTCGCCGATCGACACCGTGGTTCCTTCGCGGAACGCGTACTCGGTGTCGCAGTAGGTGCAGCGCAGCGGGCAGCCGGTCAATCGCACGAAGGTGCACGGGCAGCCCGCCCATGTGCTCTCGCCCTGGATCGAGTGGAAGATCTCGTTGAGGCGCACGGTGCCTGTGCGTGGGTCCGAGGGTGCCGACGGGGCCGTGGGCGCTGCCGCGTGCGCGCCGACGCCCGCGGCCTTGGCGCCGGAACACGTGGGCATCAGGTGCTGGAGCGGATGGGTGGCCATGGCGGGCGGTCCACAAAAAGGTACGGGAGGCGCCCGAAGGCGCCTCCCGTGAATGCCCAGAAGAGGACTCGAACCTCCAAGGGATTGCTCCCACCAGCACCTCAAGCTGGCGCGTCTGCCAATTCCGCCACCTGGGCGATGGCTCCAGCGGAGTGCCGCCAGAGGTCGACCAGTATAGCGAGCCGCCCGGGGGTCAACCCCAGTCGGCGATCAGCAGGCCGAGATCCAGGCCATCGACCAGCCCGTCGCCGTTGAGGTCCACCACGGGGTCGTTGACGCCCCACCGGCCGAGCATGATGCCCAAGTCGGCGCCGTCGACCCGGCCGTCGCCGTTGAGATCGGCGCGCCGGGTGGGCACGCAGTCCACCTCGAAGCCCGAGACCCGGACGTCATCGACGCCAGCCTCGACCAGCGACCCGGAACCCAGGTCGCGGGCCAGGAACCGGATGCGGAGCCGGTCGGTGGGGGTGGTGAAGTCCGCCACGCGGAAGGAGGCGAAGACCCACTGGCGGGCGTTCTCGGAGACGTCCTCCACCAGGACCCACGTGTTGCCGCCGTCCACGGAGAGCTCCACCGGCATGCTGTCGGCGTTGGGAGCAGCACCTGCCTCGTTGGAGTACCAGCGCCAGTACGAGAACCGGGGGTCGACCAGGCCGCTGGTGTCGAAGTCCGGCGAGGTCAGCGTGGTGACGCCGCCGTCGACGTCCGCTGCGCCGAGCGTTCCGCCCGCCGTGCCCTGGCCGGTGATCCAGCAGGTGGTGCCGGGTGCCGCGGTGCGATCGTCCTCGGGCTGGGCCGGGATGGCCCCGCTGAAGGTGCCGACCGGATCGACGCGCTGCCAGATGCCGGAGGTGGCGTTGTCGCCGGGGGCACCGACGGTCCATGCGCTGGAGGCGCCCTCGAAGTCATCCGCGGCGACCTGCAGTTCGGAGGCGTCCGAGCCAACCGTCGCCTGATGCAGGAGCGTTGGCGCTGAGCTCGGGCTCCGGAGGATCGTCCCGGACGTCGAGGACGCCTGGAAGTAGAAGGAGAGCACGTCCGGGCAGGCCGCCGGCGGCAGCGCCACCACGAACGACCCGTCCGACTGCGGCGAGGGGATCAGCGTGGTGAAGTTCTGCGCCGCGCTGCCGCGCACGAACATGCGCACCGTGGAGGGATTCACGTCCTCGAGCACGGAGTCCACCCGGAACCCGATCAGCGTGGCGCCGGCGGGATCGGAGAGGGTCGGCAGGCCATCCGGGAACGTGAAGCGGATCGGCGGCACCGTCGGCCCGGGCATGTTGTGGACGCTGAACGCGTCGTTGATCTGCATGTAGTTGGGCGAGCCGTTGCTCAGGTCGGCGTCGTCGTCGTCCAGCGTGAGGAAGTGGACGGTGATCGCCGGCGTGATGGTGGAGACCGGTCCGTGCAGGAGGGACGAATTCACCGCCAGGTCCGCCAACACCTGGCGGTACGTGGACGGGTACTTGGCGAGCAGGCGGTTGCGCAGGTCCCACACGCAGCCCGAGATCAGCTGGCCGCACGAGTGGATCGCGCTACCGCAGCTCGAGCAGTTCGCCGGGTCGTACTGGCAGGTGTTCGCTGCGTTTCGGATGCCCGACGCGCAGGACTGGAAGCCGACGCCGAGGGCGCTCTCGTCGGTGACCAGTACGCCCATCACGTCGCTGAATCCTTCACCGTATGCGCCTTGGGCGCTGCCGGCGCGATTGACGATGTGGTGCCCGTACTCATGGTGCACCACCGTGCTGAACGCGGTGTTGTTGCAGCCGCCGCCGGCGGGGTAGAAGTTGATCGACGAGCCGTCGTAGAAGGCGTTGCACGATCCACTGACGCGCACGTTGATCTGGAAGCTCTGCTGGTTCGGGATCGTCGGGAACGACGGCGCCGAGTCGAGCAGCAGGTCGCGGACGATGTTCGCGTGGAGGTAGGCGTTCACCTCCGCGCGCATGCCTTCGTCGGTGTTGGCAGCGTTGTGCAGGAAGGTGAGCGGCCCACCGGACGACGACAGCGTCAGCGTCCCGATGCTTCCGTCCAGCGCGTCGTTCATCGCGAACCAGCGGCCCGCCGGCGTCGACGTGACGCTGATCGAGGAACTGCCGTTGGGGATGGTGACGTTGCCGTCCGCGTCGGCGAAGTAGTCGGTTGAGCCGACGGTCACCCGCGCGTAGGGCAGGCCTGTGCCGACTTCGGTGGTGCACTCGGCCGCGCGGTTCCCGGTGGTTGCGAGGCCCTGCACCGCGACGTTGACGTCGGCGTGCCGGATCATGCTCTCTTGGTGCAGGATGGCGCCGGTCTCGGCGTCCACCACGTACTCGATCCGGGTGTAGTTCTCGGGATCCCAGTGCCCGCCGCCGGTGGCCTCGAACCGCACCGCGAGGCGAGGAGCCTCGGGAATCCGGTCGACGCCGGCCCAGATCACGTACTGCGCCGGTCCCACGTCGGGGCGCTGGCGGAACTGGTTGAGGGCGTGGCGCGTCCACACGCGGGCATCGGGCAGCCGTCCGGTGTCGATGCGCGCGAGCTGCGCGTCGACCGCGGACACGTCCCACAGCGTCGAGCTGGCAAGCACCGCCGGGAACCCGTCGATGTTGCGCGTGAGCACCAGCAGATTGCCCCGGTAGACCGGGATGCCCTTGCGCGCCTGGGTGAAGGCGAGCATGGTGAACTTGTGGCCGCCCACCTCACGGTCGGGCATCACCGGCACCACGTGCTCGCCCGTCTCGTACGGTCCGAAGGGCAGGAGGTCGGCGGGATCGATGCCGTAGAGCCCCGCGGCGTGCCGCTTCAGGAAGTCGGCGGCGCTGTCGGCGGGCGTGGCGCCCGTGCCGAGGCGCCCGAACACGCAGGCGGCCTGCGCTCCCTCCACCATCACGTCGTTGCCCAGGCGCTCTGCCCGGAACCGCTCGGCCGCGGCGAGGATCCGCGTCAGTGAGTTGGGTGCCGTCGCGATGCCGTCGGCGGCGCCGAGCCCGGTCGAGCCCTCGCTGATGCCGTTGCCGGGCGCCAGTTGGGCCACGGCCGGAAGCGAGGAGGTGACTGCAGCGGTCGCCAGAAGGGCAGCGATCGATCGAATGTTCATCGTCTGTGGGGCCTTGTGTTCAGGGTGAATGGGGTCTTGTCCCATGGTTCCACGGTTCGGGCGGCGGGGCCACCGCCGATCCGGGACTTTTGGGTCGAAACTGCAGCCGATAAGCGGCGGTCAGCCGCCCAGTCCTATACTCGCCCCGTGGCTGGAGGTTCCCGTGAACACGCGCCAAATGAGCCGACGATCGAGAATCGCCAGGCCCGGCACGACTACGCCATTGGGGACACCCTGGAGGTGGGGATCGAGCTGGTCGGGACCGAGGTCAAGAGCGTCCGGGCCGGAAAGATAAGCCTGGCAGAGGGTTACGTCAGTGCCCATGCGACGCCGCCCCAGTTGACCCTGCATTCGGTGCACATTGCGCACTACCCCAACGCCGGAAAGGCCGCGCAGCACGAATTGGTCCGGCCGCGCCGGCTCCTGGCCCACCGACGCGAGATCACCAAGCTGGCCGAGGAGGTCCGACGCAAGGGCTTCACCATCGTGCCCCTCAAGGTCTATTTCAAGAATGGGCGCGCCAAGCTCCTCATCGGGCTCGGGACCGGCCGAAAGGCGGCCGACAAGCGGCAGGCGATCGCCGCTCGCGAGATGAAGCGCGACATGGACCGGGCGATGCACGGCCGGCGCTGAGGCCGCGTCGCGGGCCTCACTTTCGAATGACGATGACCTTGCCCCGGTCGGCGTCGCGGCGTCCCTCGATGCAATCGACGATGAGCGACGCCACGGCCTCCGGATCGAGCG
>JBJOIF010000139.1:0-2613 GCA_046047335.1 Planctomycetota bacterium
CCGCTACCAGTCCGCGCGCGAGCTCGCCGACGACCTGCAGCGCATCCTCGACGGCCAGCCGACGCTCGCGCGGCCGGTCTCGCGCGGCGAGCGCGCGGTGCGCTTCGCGCGGCGGCATCGAACGCTGATCGCCACCGTGATGGCGGCGTTCGTGGCGCTCGCGTCGCTCCTCGCATGGACCGCCCACCTGTGGCGCGTCGCCGAGCAGCGCGGCGACACGCTGCAGCGAACCCTCGAGGCGCGTTCGAGGGACGACTACCGGCGCGCCGTCGGCTTCGCGGAGGCATCGCTGCGCGCGGGCAACGTGTCCGATGCCCGCGCCGCGCTCGAATCCGCCGAGCCCGAACGCCGCGGCTGGGAATGGGACTTCCTCTCGAGGCGCGCCTCCGGCGAGCTTCGGTGCGTCCCGATCGGCTCGCTGCCCACCGCGGTGCGGTCCGCCGCCGGCCGGATGGCGGTGGTGGACAACGCCACGGGCTCCGTCTGGACGCTCGCCGCCTCCGGGGATGCTCCGACCAGGGTTCTGGTGCGCCGCGGCCAGGTGCGCGACGTGGCGCTCTCACCGGACGGCACGGAGATGATCGTCGCCGGCGGAGAGAGCGGCGTCACCGTCCATCGTGCATCCGACGGCGCCGCGCTCCGCGACTTCAAGACCGGCATCGGTCCGGCTGCGCGCGCGGCATGGTCCCCGGACGGACGGCTCCTGGCATGCGCGGGCGTCGATGGCTCGCTGGCGGTGCTCGACGCGCGTTCGGGCGCGATCGCGCTCCGCGTTGAGGCGACGGAGGGGCGCCCCTACCAGGCGGAGGGCCTCGTGGCGTTCCTGCCGGGCTCGGATGGCGTGGTGCGCGCCGTGAAGACGGAACCCGAGCTGATGGTGTGTCCGATCGACGGCGCACCGATCCGCGTCCCGGTCCCTGACGGCCGCGTCGAGTCCCTCGCCACCTGCGCGATGCCGGATGGCTCGATCCTGGTGCTCGCCGGCACCATCGAGGGAGCCGTGCATCGCTTCGATGCCCGCACCGGCGCGTCGCGCGGCGTCATCGCCGCGCACTCTGGCGGCGTGCGGGCCATCGCGGCGGGACCGCGGCCAGGGCTCTTCGCCACCGGCGGCGCGGATGCCGCGATCCACTGCTGGGACGCCGTCACGGGCGCCCGCATCGGCACGGCCGTCGGCAGCGAGCGCGCGGTCCACGGGCTGGCGATCGATGCCGGCAAGGGAACGCTGGCCGCGGTGGGGCACGACGGAAACCTGCGCATCTGGGACATCGACTCCTACGTGCTCGAGCCCGCGCTCTCGGGCCACCGGGCCTGGGTCTACGGGGTCACGTTCCTTCCCGATGGCTCGCTCGCGAGCTGCGCGGGCGAGGCCCCGGACCGCGACGGCCGCGTCATCCGATGGGATGCCCGACACGCCCGGCCGCTCGAGAGCATCGAGGTCGGCGGCATCGGCGCACCGACGCTCGTTCGCGACGTGGCCGACGACGGCGCGGGCCACCCGGTGGCGGCCTATTGGTTGGCGCGAGGCGGCGGCATCGTGTTCCTCGAGCCGGGACGCGAGCGATCCGTGAGGATCGAGAGCGGTGCGCCGTGCTCCGTCGCGGGGCTGCCGGGAGGGGAGGCCGTGGCGTGGCGGCGGCTCAATTCATCGGCCATCGAAGTCATGTCGCGCAGCGGCGCCGCCCTCCAGGAGATTCTCCTTCCTGGTTCCACTCGCGGCCGAATGCCGGTGCGCGTCCGGGCCGACGGCTCCGAACTCGTCACCGCCACGGACTCGGGCCTCGCCCTCATCGCGCTCGACGGCACGCGGATGGTGGGCCTGCGCACCGTCCCGCTCGATGGCCAGGTGAACGACATCGCGCTGTCCCGCGCCGACCGGCTGGTGGCGGTCGGATTCCTCGACGGCTCGGCGGCCCTCATCGACCCCGAGGCCGAGCTCGACGCCGCCGTGCGGTGGCGCACCGACCGCTCGCATGCCGCGGACATCTGCGTTGCCCGGACTCCGGACGGGAGCCGGGTGGCGGTCGCCAGCGACCGGCTGATCCGCATCTGCGACGCCGCCGACGGCAAGCCGCTCCTGAACCTCGCGGGCCACGGCGACATCGTGCTGTCCCTCGCGTTCGACGCCGCCGGGAGCACCCTGGCCTCCGGCTCGATCGACCGGTCGATCAGGCTCTGGAAGACCTCGGCCGAGCGCTGAGCGATTCGTGGAAAGTTCCGGGATTTCGCCGGGGTGCTTTCGCCTGCTTCCTGTGTGTGCAGGCGAGGACCAATCCATGCACCCAAACACCGCCATCATCGTCGCCGCCGGCGCCATCTCCCTCGTCGCACCCGCACTCGCCCAGGTCACGGGCGACGAATTGTGCAATCCCATCAACATCGAGGAGGACTCGCCGGTGACGGTCAACCTCGCCACGATGACGCCTTCGTCGGGTGTCCCGACTCCCGTGGCGGGGCAGTGCGGGTTCCTCGGCTGGAACGCCTCCACGAAGGACGCATGGTTCCGGTTCAGCCCGCCGAGCGACGGACGCGTGTCCGTGCTGCTCTGCGACTCGAACTTCGACACGTCGGTGGTGCTCTACCAGACGACGGCGTGCCTCAACCCGTTCCGGA
>JBJOIF010000140.1:0-2841 GCA_046047335.1 Planctomycetota bacterium
GACGGCGCCGCGTCGTTGCTCTGGACGATCTTTGCGAGGTGCTCGCAACCCGCTCGCGGATGACGGTGTTTCGCCGCCTTTGCGAGGTGGGCTACCGCACGAGCTTCACGCATCGAGGCCAGTACTACACGCTGGCCGAGCTCCCGGAGTTCGACCAGTGGGGTCTGTGGTTCCACGGGGATATCGGCTTCAGTCTCAGTGGCACGCTCAAGGACACCACCGCCGTGCAAGTCGAACAGGCGCCCGACGGGCGTACACACGGGGAGCTGTCGCAGCTACTTCGAGTGCGTGTGCATAACCCCCTGCTCGACCTGGTCCAAGAGGGGCGCATTGGGCGTGAGCGTTATCGAGGCCACCATCTCTACGTCAGTGCCGACGCCGATCGGGCCGCCGAGCAGCTGCGTCAACGCTTGGAGGGTGAGCAAGCGCGCGCCCGGATCCCGCGAGAGCCCACGGCCGCGGAGACCATCGAGATCCTGGCGGAGGCGCTACGGGGCGCGGCCGAGATCCCTGCGCCACTCGCGGTCGTGCACGCACTGGCCGCGCGCGGCGTTGCGGTCGAATCCCGCGACGTTCGCTGCGTTTACGAGGCTCATACGTTAACGCCGGGAAAAAAAACGGCGCCGCCCACCTGAACGCCTTGGCAACGCTGAGGAGTCTGCTGCAATCGGAGCAGGAGCGCTGCGGGCAGCGGCGGCGAAACCTTCGCTCGGTGCAAGTGAGCATCGCCGAGGAGCCGGGGCCATGCCCCCGCTGCGGGGGCGCCATGGGCGTGCAGAAGACGGCGCCCCGCTCCGGACGGACCCTGGCGCACGGATCGTTCGAGGCCCGCGAGCACGTTCATGTCTGTCTCGCCGGCTGCCGCCAGCCCTCGGGTAGCAAGGTCACGCGACGGGCCGCCTGCCTGTCCGAGAGCCTGCCTCCACGACAGACGGTGGGCTACGACGTGATGGTCTTCGCCGGAGTGCAGCGCTTCGTCCACCACCGCCAGCGTGAAGAGATCCGCGAGGCGTTGTTGCTCGAGCACGGCGTCGACCTCTCCACCGGCGAGGTGAGCATCCTGCAGCGGCGGTTCGTGCTCTATCTACAACGCCTCCACGCCTCCCGCCGCGACGCCATCCGCCAAGCCTTCGCGCACGACGGCGGCTGGCCCCTGCAGATCGACGCCACCGGCGAGGATGGCCGCGGCACCCTGCTGATCGCCTATGCCGGCTGGCGTCGCTGGGTGCTGGGCTCGTGGAAGATCCCAACCGAGCACGCCGATGCCATTCTGCCCTGTCTGCACCAGGTCGCCGACGCCTTCGGGCCTCCCGTGGCCGTGGTCCGCGACCTCGGAAGGGCCATGACGCCGGCCGTCCTCGCCTTCGTCGAGACGCTCGATAACGACATTCCTGTGCTGGCTTGCCACCAACATTTTCTTGCCGACGTCGGCAACGACCTGCTCGAGCGCCCGCACGCCAAGCTCCGGGAGCTGTTCCGTCGCTTCAAGCTACGCCCCGGCCTGCGCGCGCTCGTGCGCGCGCTCGGCCGCAAGCTCGGCGGAGATGTCGATCGCGGCCGAGACGCCGTGGCGGCGTGGAACGACCAGAGCGAAGCGGGCCATACCGTTCCCGATGGCAACGACGGTCTGGCCGTCGTCCGAGCCCTCGCGCAGTGGGTCCTCGACTACGCCGCCGACGGCGATGACCTCGGACTGCCTTTCGACCGCCCCTACCTCGACCTGTACGACCGCTGCAGCGAGGCGCGACGGGCTGCTGATGCCTTTCTGCGCCGCCCGCCAGAGGACCAGCGTGTTCACCGCTCGCTCCGGCATATTCGCGACATCCTCGACCCGATCGTCTCCGAAGTGCCGTTCTCGCAGGTGGCGCGCACCTTGCGTTGGCGTGCCGGTCTGTTCGACGAGCTACGCGATGCTCTACGCTTGGTTCCCAAGGCCAAGGGCCGCAACCCGCCAACTCGGGCACCGGCCGAGACGACTCCGCCCGAACAGGTCCGAGCGGCTCTGTGTGACATTCGCAAGGCCGTCGAGGCCTTCACTGCCGACCTGCGCCAGCGCCGCCCCGCGCGCGGCCCGGCGCAGGACCAACGCCAAGCCATCGACGTCATCCTCAAGCACCTGCACGACCATGGACCCACGCTGTGGGGGCATGTCATCGCGCTCCCCGAGACGGCCGGCGGCGGCATCCGGGTCGTGGATCGAACCAATTGCCGGTTGGAGTCCCTCAACGGCGACATCAAGCACGGCGAGCGTCGCCGCTCCGGGCGCAAGAAACTCACCCAAGACCTCGAAAACCTCCCACCCGGAGCCCCGCTTGCCTTCAACCTGCACGACCCCGACTACGTCGACCTGCTATGTGCTTCCCTGGAGCGCCTCCCGGTAGCATTCGCGGCACTCGATGCCGACACACGTTCCCGCACGCTCGATGGCCTGAGGATCGAGACCATGCCGGCACTCTTCGATTCGCCCACCGCCACCGAGACAGCCTCACTGCCGAAGCGAGACCGCGATCTCCTCCGATCCAAAGCTCTGCGACGCCGCATCAACGACGCCGCAAATAGCCGAGCCCCACGGACGAGCGGCAGCCACCCCTGACGCCCCCCAACCGAAGATTGACGCCGTAGCCATTGCCATTTCCGCGATCACCCCGTTGCCGACGCGGTGGTGGTTTCGACCCGTGAGCAGCGAGGCGCGCGTGGGCGAGCAGAGCGCGGTGGTGTGGAAGCGGTTGTAGCTGATGCCGGTCTCGGCAATGCGGTCGAGCGTTGGGGTGTGGATCGGCCCGCCATAGGTGCCTGCCTGACCGAAGCCGACATCGTCGAGCAGGATGATCACGATATTGG
>JBJOIF010000141.1:0-10969 GCA_046047335.1 Planctomycetota bacterium
GCACCGCGCCGACCATCGAGTACTTCTCGGTGGCCGCATCGCGCAGCGTCTGGCCGGAGCCGGGATCCCACTTGCTCAGGAAAAGGATGAAGAAGAGCGGGGTGCTCGCCAGCGCGCCGGCCACGATGCCGATGACGTGTCCCCACGCCTGCTGGCGGGGTTTGGCGCAGAGCATGTAGCCCGGCTTGATGTCCATCAGCAGGTTGCTCGCGTTGCTCGCCACCTCCGTGGTCATGCCGGCGGTGATCAGGTTGGTGCCGGCGTGCGTGGGGTTGGCTGCACCGAACGTGAACTGCGTGATCTTGGAGAGCGAGCCCGTGGGCGTGATGCTCGTCAGCGCCGTGGCGTTGGCCGCGATCAGCGTGAGGATGATGATCAGCGGGATCGAGAGGACGCCGAGCCATGGCTCGACGCCGAACCACTCCCAGTTCATCCAGACCGTGATGGCCACCATCACGGGGACGCCCACCAGCGTCACCCACAGCGGGAACTCGATGCCGCGCAGGCAGTCCTCGCCGCCCTTGCGCTTGGAGAAGAGGCCAGTGAATGCCGAGACCAGCATCTTCGGCTTGGCGAAGAGCCCCACCATGCTGGCCACCACCATCAGCGAGACGCCGACCCACAGGGTCCAGTTGTTCATGATGTGGCGCTCGTCGTACACCGCCAGCGCCGGATCGAAAGCGCCCGAGGCATCCGCGATCGCCTTCAGGTTCTTGGGATTGATCTCGCCCGCCGAGATCATGGTGGGCGCCAGGATGCCGAAGCCGGCCACCATGCCGAGCATCAGGCTGTTGGTCAGGCGCATGCCCATCAGGCCGCCCGCCCCGAACATGGTCAGCTCCACGCCGAGCCGGAGGCCCAGGTGTTCCACCGAGATTCCCGCGATCCGCGGCATGACGTCATGGCCCCACCGGGCCATCGCGGAGAAGAACGTGGTGCTCAGGTGCTCGGGAAGCTTCCACACCTCACCGGCGTGGCGCGCGGTGCCCAGCGCCCGCACCTGGATCAGCGCCATGAGCCCGCCCGCGACCAGGAGGTGGATGGCCGCCGCGCTGGCGGCCGCGATGGCCAGGGCCTTCGCCTTGAACATGCCCGCTCGCGCTCCCTCGCCGTCCGTGTCCTGTGCCTCCCGGGCGACTGGCATGCCGTCGACCATGTGGAGCGTGCCGCCTCGCGGTGCGTTGGGGTACAGGGAGTCCATCACCACGCCCGCCGCGCGGCCCTCGGGGAAGGGCTGCTGCTCGTCGTTGATGAAGCGGCGCTTCATCGGGAACGCCACCAGGACGCCCAGGACGCTCGCCAGGATGTTCCACGTCATGATCTGGAACGCCGGCAGCGCGCGGTTCTCGATGAACATGTACGCCATCAGCGCGCTGATGAGTGGGCCAGTCATGTAGCCCGCCGCCGTGGCGATCGATTGGACGGCGTTGTTCTCGAGGATCGTCAGGTCACGGAACCCGATCCGCGCCGCGACGCGGAACATCACGAAGCTCAGGATCACGCTCGTCACGCCGACGCCGAGGGTCCATCCGGTCTTGGCTCCCACGTACAGGTTGGTCGCGCTGAGCACCCCGCCGAGCAGGAACCCCGTCAGCGCCGACCGCAGGGTCAGCTGGGGCATGTTTCCGCGGTAGACGTTCTCCAGCCACCAACGGTCCTTCTGCTCTCGGGACCAGGTGCGGACTTGCTCGTCGGTCAGGTGTGGAAGTGCCATGGATGGAGAAGGGCCGTGCCCGCACGGAGCCTATCCGCGGGGGGTACCCTCCGGCCGATGGATCCCTCCGGCAGCGACGTCCGACCCCTGGCCGCATCGGCGTTCCGTCGCCGATCGATCCTGGTGGGCACCTGGCTCGCCGGCTCGGCGTGGGAGGGTTGGGCGATCTACACGGCGTTCATGGCGCGATCGGAGAACCCGAGCACGGAGGTCGCCGTGGCACTTGCGGCGAGCACCTGTTGGATGCCCGTGGTGGGGACGTGCGCCGCCGTCATGGCCGCGGTCTGGGCGTGGGACGTCCCGTGGTGGGGCGCGGTGGCCATGTTCGTCGGGCCACGGCTCGCGTGGGTCTTGGCCGTCCGGATGTGGCTGCGGCGGCTGGGCTGACGGACCCGCGCGGGGCGGACCGGATCACTCCACTTCGGTGCCGTCCTCGTCGAGGAAGCTCGCGAGCCGCTGGCGCCGCACGGGGTGCTGCAGCTTGCGGATGGCCTTGTTCTCCACCTGGCGCACGCGCTCGCGCGTGACCTTGAAGATGCGGCCGACCTCCTCGAGCGTGTACGTGTAGCCGTCGCCGATGCCGTAGCGGAGCTTGAGGATCTCGCGCTCGCGGTAGGTGAGCGTGCGGAGCACGTCGTTGATGCGCTGGCGCAGCAGCTCGCTCGACGCGCTGATGTCGGGGCTGACCTGGCGCTCGTCCTCGATGAAGTCGCCGAAGTGGCTGTCCTCGCTCTCGCCGACCGGGCGGTCGAGGGAGATCGGGTGCCGGCTGACCTTCATCACGCGGCGCGTCTCCTCGATCGGCATCTTCGCGCGCAGCGCGATCTCCTCGACCGTGGGCTCGCGGCCGAGCTCCTGCAGCAGGTGCTTCTGGATGGTGCGCAGCTTCGACATCGTCTCGATCATGTGCACCGGCACGCGGATGGTGCGGGCGTGGTCGGCGATGGCGCGCGTGATGGCCTGGCGGATCCACCACGTGGCGTACGTGCTGAACTTGTAGCCGCGCTTGTACTCGTACTTGTCGACCGCACGCATCAGGCCGGTGTTGCCCTCCTGGATGATGTCCAGGAACGGCAGCCCGCGGTTGCGGTACTTCTTGGCGATCGACACCACGAGGCGGAGGTTCCCGCCGGAGAGGTCCCGCTTGGCCTGCTCGTACTCGAGGAACGCGCGCTCGATGCGGCGCACGCGTGCGTCGAGCGCCTCTGCGCCCTCGAGCACCATGCCCCGGAGGCCGTCGATCTCGTCGTGCATGACCTGCACGTCCTCGGGATCGAAGCGCTCCGGATGCTTCTCTGCCTTCTTCAGCTGGTGTTGGATCTCCTTCACCTTGCGGTCCAGTCCCTGCAGCTTGCGCAGGAGGGGCTGGATGCGGCTCGTGCGCAGGCAGCACTCCTCGAGGAGCACGGCCACCTTGCGGCGATTGTGGTCGAACTCCTTGCGGAGCGCGGTCGCCTTTGCCTCGGCCGGTGCGGCATCGAGGGCGTCGAAGATCTCGCGGTTGCGACCGAGCAGGCGCTCGATCGTCGGGAGGTTGGCGGGGATCCGCGCGGCCAGGGTTTCCTTGTGGTTCTCCTCGGCGGTGGAGATCCGCATGGTCCGGTCGAAGGGAAGGGTGCCGGCGTGCACCTGCTTGAGGATCTGCACGGCCATCTGCGCCGCGTAGTCGCTGGCGAGCGTCAGCCGGCGGAAGCACATGCGCGTGGTCTCGATCTTCTTCGCGAGCCGGATCTCCTCTTCGCGCGTGAGCAGCGGGATTGTGCCCATCTGCGTGAGGTACATCCGGATCGGGTCATCGATCCGCTTGGAGCCCTGCTCGGCGAGCGCGGCCTCGATCTGCGCCTGCGCCTCGGCCTCGTCGAGGATCTCCTCCTCGGCGGGCTGGGGTTCCTCGGGAAGGTGCTGCTCGTCTTCGAAGCCACCGTCGAAGTCGACCGGAGGGCCATCCTCCTCGTCGATCATCTGGACCTTGGGCGGCTTGCTCGGCTTCTTCTCGTCGCGCTGGAACTTGAGGTTCGTCTGCAGCGGGAAGTCCTGGTTCTCGCCGCCGTTGCGCTTGCGCTCGCCCTCGTCGATCAGCTCGATGCCGAGCTCCTCAAGGAGGACGATCATCTCGTCGACCTTCTCGGGCTCGACGAACTCGTCGGGCACGCAGCGGATGTACTCCTCGTAGGAGATCCACTTGCGGCCGCGGCCGATCTCGACCAGCTGGCGGAGGACGGGAGTGAGGGTGGAGAGGCTCAGTGACACGTGCGGGGGTCCAATCGTGTGGTGGTCTGCGGGGCCGGGCGGGCGAAGCAAATCACATCGGTCAACAAGGTCTGAAGGCGCGAAAAGCGCCGGGATGCGTCAACAATCCGGCCGTTCGCCGGAAGAATGCGGGCGTGCCCCACGGGCGCCGGGCAGGCGTCCGAGGGCGGTGGGGTCCTTTCCCCGATTCCGAATGGCCTCAAGACGTGCCGTGAGGGCCGAAGGTTCGTCGGAATTCGGGCGGTTCGAAGCGGAAACTGTAGGTACGGTTCGGCGGATGCGTCGGATCCGCTCAAGGGCGTCCACGGCCTCCTGGAGCCGTTCCAGCCCTTGATTCTCGGACGGGGCCCGGCGCTCGCCCACCATGACGAGGTCGATGACCAGTCCCTTGCCGTCCTGGGAGGGCATCTCCGAAAGGACCTCTTCCACCGAAAACGGTCGCCCGTCCTCCATCCACACGTGGATGGCCTCCATGATGGGCCGGGCGTCCGGGTCGAGGAAGCTCTCGGGAGTGACGGCCTCGGCCAAGGGCATGGCGGTGCCGTCGTCCAGCCGAACGTCGGCCCGGCCGAGCGAGGGCCACGCCAGGAGCAGGGCCAGCAGGTCTCGCTCGGCGGCGCGCCGGGCGCGTGCCTGGGCGGGGGTCAGCCCCTGTTCTTCCAGGCTCGGACGGTGGGGGGTTGGGCGGGCTTCCCGAGGGCTTGCCTCGGCAGGGGCCTCCTGCCGGGCCGCCGGCTCGCGGATGGCCTCCAGGGCGGCCTCCAGTTCTCGCTCCGAGACCCCGGTGATCGTGGCCAGGCTCGACATCACCATGGAACGCCGCAACCCGGTCATCGAGCGGAATCCAAGGTCGACGAGCCGCGCCAGCACGGCCTCGATCCGCTGCTGCCGGCCGCTGAGTCCGGCCGCGGACGCATAGTCCGCCCGGAACCGCCGCACGAAGTGGACCAGCGCGTCCTCGCTGCCGGCGATGGCTGCCTCGAGCCGCGCACGGCCGTCGGGCTGACGCAGCAGTTCGTCGGGATCGAGTCCGTCGGGCAAGGTGCAGATCCGAACGTCGACCGGTTCGGTGAAGAACGCCTCCAGCGCGCGATCGGCCGCCTTCTGGCCGGCGGCGTCGCCATCGAAGAGAAGCACGATGCGCTCGGCCATGCGCTTCAAGACACGGGCGTGGTCTCGCGTCAAGGCGGTACCCAGCGTGGCCACCGCCTGCTCGACGCCCGCGGCATGGCAGGCAATCACGTCGGTGTAGCCCTCGCAGATGACCGCGGTGCGCGTGGCAATGATCGCCTTCTTGGCAAGGTGGATGCCGTACAGGCCGCGTCCCTTGTGGAACACGGCGCTCTCGGGGCTGTTGAGGTACTTGGGCTCGTCCTCGGGGTCGATCTTGCGCGCGCCGAAGGCGATGGGTGCGCCCAGCTCGTCGCCGATCGGGAACGTCACCCGATTGCGGAAGCCGTCGATCGGGCCCTGCCGGCCATCGCGCACGAGGCCCGCGGCACGGAACGCGCCCATGTCGGGGACGGCGTCTTCCCCGCGGGCTCCCGCGCGGTGCTCGCGAAGGCGTTCGAGGTGGCGCACGAACGTATCCCAACCAGCAGGCGCTGCGCCCAGCCCGAATCGCTCGGCGAGCTCTGGAGTGATGCCGCGCGCCTCCAGCACGCGGCGCGCGGCGGCGCCCGCCTCTGGATGCGCAAGCGCCTTGCGATAGAAGCCCTGGGCGATCGCGTTGGCCCGAAGCAGCGCGCGCCGTGCGCCGGACGCGCCCGCGTCCTCGGGGCGCGACTGGCGCAACTCGATCCCCGCGCGCTCGGCGAGGGCACGCAGCGCGTCGATGAACTCCATCCGGTGGTAGTTCATCATGAAGTCGATGGCGTTCCCCGCCGCGCCGCACGAGAAGCACTTGTAGAACCCGGCACCCTTGTGGGTGACCACCGTCATGGACGGCGCACGATCGTCATGGAACGGGCACAGCCCGACGTGCTCGCGCCCCTTGGGCCGCAGCTGCACGTGCTCACCGATGAGCGACACCAGGTCGGTGGCGTCGAGCACCATGTCCCGATCGGATTGGCCGAAAGATGGGGTCGGCAACGCTGGTCCAGGCGCCTCCTGCGCCGAGTGCTGAGCGCCCGATCCTCGGGGCGGTGCGGGCCGCGTCGGCGACGTGCCGACGGCGGAAGCAGGGCCGCCGGACGGCCCAAACAGGCGCCCGGCCAGCGGTGACGGTCAACGAAACGACGGGCGCACCATACGGCGGGAATCGCCCAAGTCAACCAATGCGGTCAACGGACGAGTGCCCCGGCGCGCGGGAGATCGCGGGGATTCAGCTGCCCGCAGCCCCGGCGCGCCGCTCGCGCGTGTAGGTGTACGCCCGCTTGACGGGCTTGACCACCAGACCAGCGCGGATCGCGCGGACGGAGGCCTTCACGCGCTTGCGCACGCCGCCCTCGACGGTGTCCACCGTCTGCAGGTTGGGCTTGAACGTGCGCTTCTTCACCGACGTGGTCTTGAGACCGACGCCGCCGAGGTACTTCGCCTTGCCGCGGATCTTGAGGACGTTTCCGGAAGAGGTCTTGGCGCCGGTGAAGTGGCAAACGCGGGGCATGGGTGATCCTTCGTGGTGAGCGCCCATCACGGTCGGGCGAAGATTGGCAAGGATAGGGAAGTTGGGGCGCCACCGCAAGCGCATCGCGCACCGTTATGCGGACGTGCTGGCGCAGAGCCCGGCCGCCCGCAGAAGGGCCGAGCACCCGGCCGCGTCCACGTCGTCGAACGACCCAACCTGGTGGCTGTCGATGTCCAGCACCCCCCACACGGTCCCGTTCGGGTTCCGGCATGGCACCACCAGCTCGCTGCGGTCCGCGGGGTCGCAGGCGATGTAGCCCGCACCCAGTTCGGCGACGTCCCGGACCACCAGGGGCGCGCCGGATTGGAGTGCACGACCGCATGCCCCGTGCAGCCCAATGGGGGAGCAGGCGGGCTTGGGAAGGCGCGCCATCAGGACCAGTCGTTCAGCATCGGGTTGACCGGGGCGGTCCTCGTAGAAGCCCACCCAGCTCGCGTGCTCGCCACCGAAGGCGTCCCACCACCGCGACACGAACTCCTCCATGCGGTCCTGCCGCGAGGGAAGGAGGCCGAGCTCGCTGAACCGCGGCAGCTGTGCGGCGTAGTCCCGGCGCATCGCGCTCAGGCGCTCTCGCGCTCCATCCGCCGCAACTGCTGCAGGGGAAGTCCCCGCTCGATCGAGCGGGCGTCGAGCACGTAGACGGCCGCCGAGTTGTCGAGATCGGGCAAGTGGTACATGAGGTCGATCATGATCTCGTCGACCACCGCGCGCAGCGCGCGTGCGCCGGTGTTGCGGGCCAGGGCGCGGTCGGCGATCAGTTCGAGCGCGTCGTGGGTGAACTCCAGCCGAGCGCCCTCGAGCGAGAACATGTGCTGGTACTGCCGCACGAGCGCGTTGCGGGGCTCGGTGAGGATCTGCACCATGGCCTCGCGGCTCAGCGGGTGGAGGGGGCACAGGATCGGAAGGCGGCCCACCAGTTCGGGAATCATCCCGAACTCGAGCACGTCGTCCGGGGTGACCTGGGCGATCATCGCGCTCCGTTCGGCCACCTTGTCCTCGAACGCCGCGGTGTCGGGGGAGAACCCGATGCGCTTGCGCCCGACGCGCTTGCGGACGATGTCCTCGATGCCATCGAAGCTGCCGCCGCAGACGAACAGGATGTTCGTCGTGTCCATCTGGATGTACTGCTGTTCGGGGTGCTTGCGCCCGCCTTGCGGGGGCACGTTGGCCGTGGTGCCCTCGAGCATCTTCAGGAGGCTCTGCTGCACGCCCTCGCCGCTCACGTCCCGGGTGATCGAGACGTTCTGGTTGGTCTTGCCGATCTTGTCGATCTCGTCGATGTAGATGATGCCGCGCTGCGCGCTCTCAAGGTCGAAGTCGGCTGCCTGGAGGAGCTTGAGCAGCAGGTTCTCCACGTCCTCGCCCACGTATCCCGCCTCGGTAAGCGTGGTGGCGTCGCCGATCGCGAACGGCACGTTGAGGATCCTGGCGAGGGTCTTGGCCAGCAAGGTCTTGCCCGTGCCGGTTGAGCCGATCATCAGGACGTTCGACTTGTCCAGCTCCACCGGCGACTGCTCGTTGTCGAGCTGCGAGAGCCGCTTGTAGTGGTTGTGCACGGCCACGCTGAGCGCGCGCTTGGCCGCCTCCTGGCCGATCACGTACTGGTCCAGGAACTCCTTCATCTGCCGAGGGGAGGGGATCTGCCCCAGCTGGGGCCGGCTGCCGCTGACGCGCCGCTTCTCCTGCTTGAAGATGTTGGCGCAGAGGTCCGTGCAGTTGGTGCAGATGTAGACGTCGTTGGGGCCCTCGACCATCGGCCCGACCTCCCGGCTGGTCTTGCCGCAGAAGCTGCAGGTCGTGACCTTCTTGCCGCGGAACCCGCCGCCGCCGTCGTTGCCGCCCGCCCCGGAACCGCCGCCCGAAGGGGGACCTCCCGCACCCGCGCCTCCCGTGCCCTCGCCGAAGCCGTCACGGCCGGGCCGACGTCCACCGCCGTTGGCAGCGACGGGATCGGGGCGGAGGTCAGGGTCGTGCGGCATGGGTCGGGTCAACGGAAGCTCCTGGGGAACCCGGGGCCCGAAGTGGCCCGAGGCGGTGCGGAGTCTATCGGCCACTGGGCCGGTTCCCTGCAGCGGGACCCCACACTTGCCACGATTCCCGCGCGACGCAACGCGGCGCACCGAGTTTGCGTGCGCGAGCGCCTTATCGGGAGCGCGGAAGGGCCGCGAACTCAGCGCAGTCCGCGCGGCCCGGTCCCGGAACCAGAGCCCCAGTCGGTGCCGCCACGGATGGCGCGGTCGCGCTCGGCGGCCTCCCGCGTCTTCTGGATCATCATCTCGCGCGCGGTGTCGAACTCGGTTCGGGTGATCTCGCCTCGCTCGAGCATCGCCCGCAAGTCCTCAAGCGTGAACGCCGTGCGCGGCCCCTCCGGTGGCGCCTTGGCGTTGCGGCGAGCCCACATCACGAGCAGTCCGCCACCAAACGCGATCGCCAGGAGCAATCCGATCCCGAGCCAGAACGAGAGGCTGGACCGAGCGGCATCCACCGTTCAGGTTCCGCCGGTTAGGCCTTGCCGGCGGCGCGTGCCTGGGCGGCCTTCTGCTTCTCGGCGACCAGCGTGTTCCACTCCTCCGCAGCGATGTCGGAGACCGCTGCCTTGGTCAGGACGCGATCAAGCACCTTGGCCTCGCGGATCGAGAGCGCGAGCTCGTTGATCCGTCCGGACTTCTGGAGTTCCGCGCGCATCGCGTCGGGACGCATGCCGCGACCGCGCGCCATCTGGGCGATCTGCCCGTTGACCTCGGCTTCGCCCACCTCCACGCCGAGTTCCTGGGCGAGCTTCGTGAGGATGAAGAACACCTTCAGGCGGCGACGGGTGTCGGACTCGCTCGCGGACCGGATCTCGGCGACGCGCCGCTCCACCGCGGCCTCGTCCATGCCCTGCGAGAGAAACTGAAGGCGCGCCATCTCGAGGTTGCGCGCGACCTGGGCACCGGACATCCGCTCGGGCAGCTCGAAGTCCACCGCATCGGCGAGCCACTCGGCCGCCTGCTCCCGCATGGCGGCGCGCTGCTCTTGGTCCCGGCGGCCCTCAAGGGTCAGCTTGACCTGTTCGCGGAGGTTGTCGGTGCTGCCGAGGCCCAGCATCTCGGCGCACTTGGCTGCGTCCGCCGGCGAGATGCGCTCGGCCTGCGCCGGCGTGAATTCAACGGTGATGGCCGCGCCGCGCAGGTCCTCGCGCTCGTGCGCGTCGGGGCCCTTGGTCTTCAGGGTGACGGTGTCGCCGACCGCGCGGCCCACCAGGGCCGGGCCGAGATCGTCGAACATCAGGCCGAGCACCTGGCCCTTGCCCTCATCCTCGGTGTCCGGGACGACCACCAGGCACTCGGCGGTCTCGAAGTACGGATCGTTCGCCGCGCCCGCCACGCGGACCACGGCCTTGCCGACCATGCGGTCGAGGTTCTGGAAGGGCCCCTCGATGCGCTCCGGCGTGCCGAACCGGTAGCCGAGGCGACGGATCTCGTCGTCGACGTGCTTGTCCTGGATGTCGGCGACCGGGCGGCGGACCTTCACGTCCTCGAGCTTGGGCAAGCTGATGTCCGGGGCCACCTCGACGTCCAACGTCACCGCCAGCGAGGCGCCGCGACGCAGTTCGGGCTCGCCGGCCTTCTCGTCAAGCTCGGGCTCGGAGATCGGCTGGAGCTTGTGGTCCTGCACGGCCTTGCCATAGGCCTCCGAAAGCAGCTTCCGCTTGAGGTCCTCGTGGATCGCCGCGCCGAAGCGCTTCTCGATCAGGGCCACCGGGGCCGACCCGCGACGGAACCCCGGGATCTGCGCGTCCGACCGAGCGGCCGCGAGCGCCTCGGCCAGTCCCGCGTCCACGACGGACGCCGGAATGGTGATGGCGATGCGCTTGCGGGCGGGTCCGACGTTCTCGACGACAACCGTGGTCTCGGTGCTCATGGGCGTGGGTGGGTGGTTCGGCGTTCCAGAAGGGGAAGCCCACCACTATACCCGCATCACGCACCCGCCACGGGCTGCCGTCGGCGCCGCTCACTTCATCAGGAGCATCTCGGCGTAGGTCGGCATCGGCCACGAATCGCCGGGGGTCACGCGCTCCAGGGCGTCGCAGGCCGCCCGGACCCGGGCCATCGCCGGGACCACGGCGTCGCGGAGGAACCGCATCTCGGCCCGATCGTCCTTGTGGTGCTTGGCGGCGAGCCCCTCCAGGGCACTCACCGCGGCACGGAGTTCGGAGACCATGCCAACGTAGGCGCGCAGGTCGGCCTGCGTGTCGGCGCAGTCGACGTCCGCCGCCAGGGTGGCGCTGACCGTGGTGGCCAGCTCCTCCTGGGTCCGGAGGGCCGCCGGCAGCACCTGGGTCCGCACCATCTGGACCAGCGTCCGGGACTCGATGCCGAGCACCGTGCAGTAGTTCT
>JBJOIF010000142.1:0-2559 GCA_046047335.1 Planctomycetota bacterium
TTTCGCTGAAATACGGGAGCATGGCCTCCACGACGCGGGGGTCGCAGCGGGTGGTGGCGGCGTTGTCGAAGTAGATGGGGAGCTTGGGTGCCATGGGTCGATCGGATTCGATGGGATCCACATCCGGATGCTCCGGATGCCGCGGTCCCTTCGCTCTGGTTCGCGTCCCACAGTGTAGGAGCCCCCGAACGAACTTCGGCCATTCCGCGGATAAATTGTCGTGGAATTCTCGGACATCCAGTTCCGTATCTCTGCGCGCCACGCCCACTATGGTGTCCCCGCATGAAGGTCGTCCATGATCCAGCGCACATGACGCCCTACGTCGGCTGCACGCTGGTGCCCACCATGGGCGCGCTGCACCGGGGCCACGCCTCGCTGGTCGAGCGCGCCACGCGCCGCGGCAACCCCGTGGTGGTGACCGTCTTCGTAAATCCCACGCAGTTCGCCCCGCACGAGGATTTTGCCCGCTACCCCCGGACGCTGCCCGAGGACACCGCGATCGCCGCCGCCGCAGGCGCCGACTGCGTCTTCGCCCCCGACGCCGAGGCCGTGTACCCCCATGGGCAAGTGCATGCCCGTGCCGAAGCCGACGCATGGCCGCTGCCGCCCGTGGCCACCGCGCCCGGCCTCGAAGACGCCTGCCGTCCCGGCCACTTCGGCGGCGTGTGCCAGGTGGTGGCGCGGCTCTTCGACCTGACGCGCCCCGCGCATGCCATCTTTGGCGAGAAGGACTGGCAGCAGTGGCGCGTGCTCGACGGCATGGTCGAGCGCTCCGCCGGCCGATGGGGCGGGCTCACGCTCTCCTCGGCCCCCACCGTGCGCGAGGACGACGGCCTGGCGATGAGCAGCCGCAACCGCTACCTGAAGCCTGGGCAACGCGATCGGGCCCTGGGCCTCGTCCGCGCCCTCCAGATGGCCGCCAGTGCCCAGCACCCGGCGACGGCGGAGCGGCTGATGCGCGAGACGCTCGAGGCCCACGACCTGCAGGTCGAGTACGCCGTCGTGCGCGACGCCGCGACCCTGGCACCGGTGTCCGGCTTTGAACGGCCCGCGCGCGCCCTGATCGCGGCTCGGCTCGACGACGTGCGGTTGATCGACAACATGGCGATGCCGCTCTGCCCCTGACGGCCCCGCCCGAACCTGGGTCCCGTTGGCCACCGGACCGATGGGTCCGTGCGGTGCACGCGTGGGTACGATTGGGTGCATGACCTTCCTGCCGCACCCGTTCCGCTCGGCCCTGATCGCGTCCTGCGCCACGCTGCTGGTGGCCGGTACCGCCCATGCCCAGTATGGGCCCAAGGGCGGTTCGAAGCCGACCCCACCATCGACCAAGGACGCTGGCTCGGCGGGCGGCGCCGGCAAGGGCACCACGGCCAAGGGCGAGGCGCGCCTGCGCGACAAGCTCGACCCCGAGGACCTCAAGGCCCTCAAGGCCAACCTGGACTACATGGTTCCCGCACCGACCGACGACCTCGTCTGGCTCGGCGGCGATGCCCTCACGCGCGATTCGTTCCGCGGGCAGGTCACGGTCATCCAGAGCGTGGGCGGCAAGGGAAGCCCGCGCAGCACCCTGGAGCGCATCAAGAAGGCGCTTCCCGAGGGCGTGCGCTTGGTCGGGCTGCACACGCCCGACGGCGCGGACCGTGCCGACGACGCCCTCAAGACGAACCCGCCCTGCCTCGTGGCCATCGACGCCTCCGGCGATTGGTGCGACGCGCTCGGCGTCTGGAAGCGACCGGCCACCATCGTGGTCGGCAAGAGTGGCGCGGTGGAGTACGTCGACCTCAACGAGGCCGGGCTGAGGGCCAAGCTTCCTGAGCTGATGGCGGTCGAGGTGGACGACTCCATCTCGGCGACCGAACGCCCCTCCGAGGAGGCGCAGGCGCCCGCAGCAGCCGACGCACCCGCGGAGTGGCCCACCTTCCTCAGCCCCGTGCAGAGCGCCGCCGATATGCGCGGCAAGGCGATCCCGGGCTTCAAGGTGCAGAAGTGGCTCACGCCGCAGCCGAACCCCGGCAACCGCCTGATTGCCATCGACTTCTGGGCCACGTGGTGCAACCCGTGCCGCGCGTCGATCCCGCACCTCAACGAAATGCACGCCAAGCGAGGCCAAGACGTGTTGGTGGTCGGCATCAGCGACGAGGCCGAGTCCGCCTTCAACGCGGGCGCCAAGAAGCACGGCCTGCAGCCCTCGCAGTTCAGCTACTCCCTGGCCATCGACCCAGCCGGCACGCTGAAGGACAAGTTCTTCGCCGTGAAGGGGATCCCCCACATGGCGATCATCTCGCCGGACGGCGTGGTGCGATGGCAGGGCCACCCGATGAGCCTGTCCGAACAGGACCTCGACAAGTTGGTTGCCGCCAACAAGGCGCTCTCGAAGCCCGCCGCCGAGGCATCGACGCGCGGCTGGGCCGCGACGCGCAAGGCCAAGGATCAGAAGGCCCGGTGAACGATCGCCATTGCCGCGGCGTCCAGCGCTTCGCGCGCCGGACCCGCCGGGACGTACGCCAACTCGCGGCGCGCCGACGCCACCAATGACTCCGCACGTTCGCGTGCCGC
>JBJOIF010000143.1:0-2712 GCA_046047335.1 Planctomycetota bacterium
GCTCGTCGACGGGGCCGACCTGGGCATCCTGTTGAGCCAGTGGGGTGGCTGCGTCGGCTGCGCCTCCGACCTCAATGAAGACGGCGCCGTCGACGGCATCGACCTCGGCGTGCTGCTCGGCCTGTGGGACTGAGCCACGCCGCGACCGTCGTCGCTGCATTGATCCGTAGACTGGGCCGCATGCGAATCATCGCTGCGGCCCTGTCTCTTGTTGCATCGCTCGTTGTTGGCGGGCCATCAGCGTCCGCGCAGGCTCCCGCGGGACGCCCCTCGACCGGGCAGCCCGTCGGGGTGGCGCCGCCGCGCGCCGCGCCACTGGTGGTCGAGCCGCCGATGCGCGACTTCGGCGTGGTGGCGCCCGGCTCGCGCCATCCGACCACGTTCACGCTGCGCAACGCCGGGACCGCGCCCATCACCATCGCCCGTGCGCAGCCATCCTGCAAGTGCACCGACCTCACCCCGATCGACGGCAAGACGTTGGCGCCGGGCGAGTCGATCGAACTCGGTGCGACGTTGGCTGTGCCGGACTCGCCCGGCGTCAAGGACGCCAAGGTGATGATCTCGGTGACGGGATACCCGGGCGTGGTGATGGCCGCCATGCAGGCCGACGTGACGTTTCCGGTGCGGGTGGACCCGGCCTACGTGGACGCATTGAAGGGCGTTGCGACCGGAGTGGTCACCCTTCGCTCCGTGGACGGCACGCCGTTTCGCGTGCGGTCGGCGGGTGGAAGTCCGCCGCGGATTCAGGGCTTCGATGCGGTGACCGATGCGCCCCGAAGCGAGTATCGCCTGGAGTGGTCGGTGGCCGAGATGGGGAGCCCACTGCCCCAATGGTGGGTGGTCGACACCGATCGTGCCGATTGCCCCCAGCTTCCGCTGCGCATCCGACACGAGAGCACCGGATCGCGTTTCGACCAAGGCCGGCTCACTCGATTCTGGTTCGTGCCCGAGAGCATCGTGCTGGCCGGTCGCGTGAAGGCCGGCACCGCGGCGACCCTGCGCACGAGCATCGAGCATCTGAATCCCGCCGCGCAGGGCCGGGTGACCAACCCCGAGTGGTCCGCCGTGCGCGGCATGCGGGTGCCGGGCGGGGAGGGAACCGTCGAGCTGGTGTCCGCGCAGCCGCGCGGCAGCGACTTCGTGGACATCGCCTTCCGCTTTACGCCCACCGCCGGTCGCAGCGGCCCGATGTACGTGCCGGTGGAGATCACGACCGGTTCGGGATCGGGATTGGTCTACGTGGCCGTGACGGTGGAGCCGTGAGCGGTTTCGACGTCGCCATCAACGTCACCGACCCGCACGAGGTGGCAGATGCCCTGGATGCGGGGGCGCAGGCGCTCCTTGGGTCTCCGGGACGGCGCGGCGCATCGGTGCACCTGCCGGATCACGGGAGCGTGCTCCTGACCGGGGACCTCCACGACAATCCGGTGCACCTGCGACGGGTCGTGGATGCAGCGCGCCTCGCCGATGGCGAGGACCGCCACGTCGTCCTCCATGAGTTGATCCACGGCGACCGGCTCACCAACGGCTGCGACCTGAGCTACCGCGTGCTGGCGCGTGCGGCGCTGCTGGCCGTGCGGCATCCCGGGCAAGTGCACGTCGTGCTCGCGAACCACGAGCTGGCCCAGGCGTTCCGTCATCCGGTCTCCAAGGGCGCCGGCGACAACCTCGAGCAGTTCGATGCCGGGCTCGATTGGGCCTTCGGCGACGATGCGGGCCTCGTAGAGGAGGCGGTGGGCCGCTTCGTGCGTGCGATGCCCCTGGCGGTGCGCGCGTCCAACGGGTTGTTCCTTGCCCATTCGCTGCCGGCACCGCACCTGCTGGACGGATTCGACCTCGGCATCCTCGACCGGCCGTTGGAGGATGCCGACTACGCCCTCCGCACGGGCAGCGCCTGGCGAATGGTCTGGGGCAGGGGATGGGACGCCGACGAACTGCGCACCCTGGCCGCGGCGTGGGGCGTGCGGACCTTCGTGCTTGGCCACGCGTACGTCGAGCAGGGCGCGGAAGCGCCATTTCCCGAACTCCTTCTGCTGAACTCCGATCATGTCGGCGGGCGGATCGTCGCGGTCAACCTGTCGGAACCGTGCCCGTCCGGCCCGGAGCTGGTCGCGCGTTCGGTGGCGCTCTCGGCGCTCGGTGGCCTCGATGACTGATCGGGGTGGAACGCGGATCGAGGGCGCGGCGCTCGCCATCGAGCTGTCGCAGCGTGCGGGTTCGGTGGCGCTTCGACCGCGTGCCGGGGCGGAGGTACACGAGGTCGCTGTCCCGCCCGCCACGGACCGGGAGGACCACCTGATGGACGTCATCGACGCGCTGTGCCGGGCGCATGGCGTTGGTCCGCAACAGTTGGCGATGGTGGCCGTATCGGTCGGACCTGGCGGTTTCACCGGCCTGCGCGTGGCGTGCGCCACCGCGCAGGCGCTGGCGCACGCGTGCGGGGCGGTGCCCGTGGCGGTGCCGTCGGCCGAGGTGGTGGTGCGCACGGCGTGGGAAGTTCAGACGCCGCGAGATGGAGCGGGAGGCCAGTTCGCCGTGGTGCTCGCGGTCAAGGGCGAGGATGCCTGGGTGACCCGCGGCGCGATGGATCACGGCGCGTGCAGCGTCTAGCGCGCGGGACTCGAATCGTGGTCGGCATTCTCCGCCGATCCGCCAGACGGTGACGTCTTCGTCGATCCGCACGCACCGGGGCGTTGGACCGATTTCCCTGGG
>JBJOIF010000144.1:0-2846 GCA_046047335.1 Planctomycetota bacterium
ACGACGCTCTTCCGATCTCAGGTGGACCGCATGGAGGCCATCATCCTCTCCATGACGCCGCGCGAGCGCGAGAAGGTGTCGATCATCGACCGCAGCCGACAGAAGCGGATCGCCGCCGGGAGCGGCGCGAAGATCGATGACGTCTCCCGGATGGTCAAGCAGTTCGAGATGATGCAGAAGATGACCCAGCAGTTCGCGGGGATGGGTGCCATGGGCAAGGCGAAGGCGATGCGGGAGCTGTCTCGAGGTGCGGCAAGCGGCGCCGGCATGGGGGGATTCCCCGGCATGCCGATGCGTGGATCGACCGCCACCGAGAGCCCGAAATCACGGTTCAAGCCCCGCAAGCGCCGCTGAGCTGCCGCAGGTGGCCCTCACCGCTTCGAGCGCAGCCACTCGTGCAGCGTGTCGGCAGGCCATGCGTTGATGCATCGTTCCGCGACGAGCCCCCCGCGGCGCGCGGTGATCACCCCGTAGCGCAACTGGTCGAAGTCCTCGGCGGCGTGGGCGTCGGTGTTGATGGAGACCGTGCATCCGGCCTCCACGCAGAGACGGACGTGCGCATCGCGCAGGTCGAGCCGGGCTCCGTTGGCGTTCACCTCGAGCGCCACGCCGTGTGCGGCCGCCTCGCGGGCAAGCGCAGCGATGTCCGGCGAGAGCCCCTCCCGCGCGTTGATGATGCGGCCGGTCGGGTGCCCAATGACATGGACCATCGGATGACGGATGGCCGCCAGGAGCCGCGCGGTTGCCACCTCGGGGTCCGCCCGGAGCGCCGAGTGCGGGCTGGCGACGACCCAGTCGAGCTCCGCGAGCAGGTCGTCGGGGTAGTCGAGGCTTCCGTCGGCGAGGATGTCCACCTCGCTGCCGGCGAGGACCGTGATCTGGCCCTCCAGCTCACGTGCCACCTCGCGGACGGCCGCCACGTGGATCCGCAGCCGCCGCTCGTCCAGGCCGTTGGCCTGCACCTGCGAGCGGCTGTGGTCGGTGATCGCGATGGTGTGGAAGCCGCGCCGGATCGCCTCCAGCGCCATCTCCCGGATCCCCAGCGTGCCATCGCTGGCCACCGTGTGGCAATGGAGCTCCGCGCGGATGTCCGGCATGGAGACCAGCGTGGGCGGGGCGCGCTCGCCGAGGTCGTGGTCCTCCCGAAGTTCAGGCGGGAGCCACTCGAGGCCGAGTGCCCGGTAGATGTCCGCCTCCTCGCGTGAGGCGACCGGCCGGACGCCGCGTTCCTGTGGCGGTGGGCCGTCCGGCGCGTCGTCGGGGAACAGGCCGTACTCGTTCAGGCGCAGTCCCATCCGCTGGGCGCGTTCGCGCAGCCGGACGTTGTGCTCCTTGCTCCCGGTGAAGTAGAGGAGTGCCGCGCCGAATCGATCGTCGTCGACGGTGCGCAGGTCCACCTGAACGCCGTGGCGGGTGCGGATGCTGGTCTTGGTGTCGCCGGAGGCGATCACCTGCGCCACCTCATGCCAGTCGCGAAGCGCGCGGTGGACCGCGGCGTGGTCCACGCCGCTGGCGACGAGGTCGATGTCGCCGATGGTCTCGCGACCGCGCCGGAGGCTTCCCGCGAAGGCGGCGCGATGCACGCCAGGCACGAGCTCAAGCATCGCCACCAGGGCCTCGGCGACCGGCATGGCCTCCGAAAGCCGCACGCGGCCCCGGGCCGACTCCATGAATCGCAAGGAGTCCTCGATGGCCTTCAGCGTCTTTGCCCCGATGCCGGGCAACGCCGGGAGCGACTCGTCCGCGATCCTCCGTCGGAGCTCGTCCACGGACTCCACGCCACCGTCCTTCCACAAGGTGCGGACGCGCTTTGGACCCAGGCCCGGGACCTGCAGCATCGCCAGCAGTCCCGGCGGTACCGTGGCGAGCAGGTCCTGGTGCTCCTGCACGCGACCGGTGCGGGCCCACTCCTCGATCTTGTGCGCGCTCGATTCGCCCAGCCCGGGGATGCCGCGCAGGCGGGCGGGATCGGTCGTGGCCAGGTGCGCCACGTCCTCGCCGGCATCCTCGATGGAACGGGCGACCTTGCGATTGGCGTTCACCTTGAACGCGTTGGCACCGGTCAGGTCCAGGATGTCCGCGATCTCGGCGAACACGCGGGCCAGTTCGGCGTTTCGGCTCATTCGGCCGCTCCGGCCCGCGCGCGGAGCGCCTGAGCGACGTCGGCGAGGAAGTCCGTACCGGGCAGGGAGTATGGCCGGAACTTCTCGAGCAGCCCCGACTCCTCGCTCGACAGCAGTGCCCGGTGGAACCCAAGGCGGCTGGCCGCCGGGCCATCGATCAGCGCGCTTGAGTCGTTGGCTCCCATCTGGAAGAGCACCTTCCATTCGAACTCACGCAGCGCGTTGCGGTCGACCGAGCGCTGCAGGTTCGCGACCGTGTCCGCCCACGCGATGCAGTGCATCCCCACGGACGGGCCCTCGCGCAGCAGGAGCGCGAGGACCTTGTCGGGCGTCGGTGCCACGTCGCCGCCGCCGAAGCCATAGTCGTCCTCGTTGCGCCGCAGTGCGCGGAATCGGTGGATGCCGTTGATCAGGAGGAACGTGCCGGGTCCGTCCGCGGATCCGTCGGCCGTACGCTGCGCCAGCTCCTGACCCAACGCCACGATGGCGTCGCCCGCATCGCGCATCGCAGGCAGTTCCACCCGATGCGGCAGGGCCGCCGCGACCTGGGCGAGCGTTCCGTGCAGCCGGTCGTCGGGCGTCGTGCCGTCGAGCACGACGAACCGGGTGCCGACCACGGGAACCTGCGCGGCGATCGAGACCATCGCCATGGCCATCAGCGCGGCCGCCGCCTCGTCGCGCTGGCCCACCACCGCAACGTTCGAACCGCTTCGCCGGACCAGC
>JBJOIF010000145.1:0-3445 GCA_046047335.1 Planctomycetota bacterium
CGAGACCGACGGCCAGCCCACGGTGGTCGGATCCCCGGGCTGCGGGGCCGCCAGGACCGATCCCCGCTCCACATGATCGTCCGCGGCGAGTGGGCCGCTCGGCCATGCACCGGGTGCCGGATCTCCGTTCTGCGCCGGATCCGAATAGAGGATGACGGCACCGGCCCCGGCCTCGGCCGCGCGTCGCACCGCGTGCCCTCGGAACCCACCACCGTAGCGGATCATCACCACGCGGCCGGCGCAGTCGATCGATCGATCGCGCAAGAGCGCAAAGTCTTCCTCGCGGCCGAGGTTGGCGTAGACCACGGGTGCGGTCACGTCGCCATCGGCACTGAAGGCGTTCCATCCATGGCGGAGCCCCGGATGCACGGCATCGGCATCGATCGCGGCGGCCGTCTCCTGGACGGAAAGCTCCTCGGCGGGCCCCCCGTCGCGGAGCAGTTCGACGCGGCCCTCCACGGGCAGCGGCAACGGCGCCTCAAATTCCTCGACGACCACCTCGTAGCCCATGGCGACGAAAGCATCCCGCAGCCGGGTGATCGTGCGAGCGTCGCCCGGCGTGCCCGCCTCGTGCGGCTCGCAGGCGAGAAGGTCGTGCCATGCGCGGGCGCGCGCGGGATCGGGCACCGCCACCAGGCGCGCCACCAACGCGGACACGCCGTCGACCGCGGCGTCCGCGTTCGCCGGGGGAGCACCCGAAGGCCCCGCCGTCCACGCGTCCACCGTGGGCATCGAGGCGATTGCTGCGGCAGCGACGCTCCACGTGGCCGCGTGCGTCGCGGCCATCCGCCACCGGCCAACCGACGGAAGTCCACAGCCGCGGGACGCCAACGTCAGTGCGCCCCAGCCGCCGGTGCCGCACCGCCAAGCACGGTGGGCCATGGGTTGATGCCGTGGCAGGCGCGCCCGGTGCGGTCGACGTAGTCCTGGTGGTAGTCCTCCGCGGGGAAGAACGTGCCGCCCTCCACCACCTGAGTGACGATCTTCTTGCCGCCGAAGCTCTTGGCATCGGTCAGGGACTGGATCTCCTCACGGGCCTCCTTGGCTTGCTCGGGGCTCGTGCAGAAGATCGCCGAGCGGTACTGGTCGCCGACGTCGGGACCCTGCCGGTTGAGCTGCGTGGGGTCATGCATCATGAAGAACCCCTGGAGCAGCTGCCGGTAGGTGACCTTGGCGGGATCGAAGACCACCTTCACGACCTCCGCGTGGCCGGTGGTGCCGGTGCACACCTGCTTGTACGTGGGGCTCCCGACGCGGCCGCCCATGTAGCCGCTCTCGGCCGATCGGACGCCCGGGCAGGCCTGGAACCAGTGCTCGATGCCCCAGAAGCATCCACCCGCGAAGTACGCCACCTGTTCAGCGCCGGCGGCAACCGCGGGCGGCGACGTCGACGAGGCGGCCCCGGTCGGTCCCGTCCCCTCGCCGGCGGCAAGGCCGTGCGGATCCTTCGTGAACGCGTCGCGAGGCAGCGCACCCTTGTCGAAGAACTTCAGCGACGCCGAGTTCAGGCAGTAGCGCAACCCCGTGGGCGCCGGGCCATCCTGGAACACGTGCCCGAGGTGCGCGTCGCAGCGAGCGCAGTTGATCTCGGTGCGCTCCATGCCGTGGCTCCGATCGACCTTGGTGGCGACGTGCGCGGGATCGACCGGCGCGTAGAAGCTGGGCCATCCCGTGCCGGAGTTGAACTTGTGCTCGCTGGAGAAGAGCGGCAGCCCGCAGACGATGCACGCGTAGGTCCCCTGCTTCTTGTTGTCGAGCAGGTTGCCGCAGAAGGCGGGCTCGGTGCCGGCATTCTGCGTCACTCGGTACGACTCCGGATCAAGACGCGCGGCGAGCTGCTTCACGGTGTCGCGAGGAAGGGGTGCGACGTCGTACCCGGCGGCGGAGATGGAGTGGGCTGGGCTGGATGACATGGTGGTTGAGGTTTCGGAAGGCGGCTGCTTGACGCATGCCAGCGGGAGGGCGACGGCCGCCGCAGCGACGACGAGGTTGCGGAGGCTCGCGCAGGCGAGTCGGGGAAGCGGGCTGGCGGCGGGAACCATGCGCGAAGGATAGGCCACGCAGTGCTAGTCTCCGTCCCCTCGTGCTTCTCGCATGGCTCCTTCCTCTCGCTGGACCGCTGCCGCAGGCGGTCCCGGAACCCCCGCGGGCCCCCGATGAGGCCATGCGGCAGCTCGGGCCCCGCGAGGCCGCTCGCCGCCGGGAGGAGGCCATCGGCGAGCCAGCTCCCCTGCGCACGGTGGAGCCCGGCCTGCGCCTGTTCCCGACCGAGCAGCCGTTCATGATGCCGTACCTGGCCTCGGCCAACCTGTACGGCAACACCTGCCTTCAGGAGGGCGCCCTGATCGCGAGCGACCCGCTGTCGGAGGGTGCGCAGGCCGTGAAGACGGCCCTGTCGGAGATCGGCTTCAACTACGGGCTGTGGCAGTCGTATGACTTCGTGGGCGTCACGGGTGCGCGCGACGGCGAGCAGAGCAGCTTCAACTACTACTCGCTCGACTTCTACGGCACGCTTGCCGTCTTCGCCACCGACGAGATGGGCGGCACCGCCGGCTGGCTGACCATGGGCGCATCCGTGGGCCAGGGGCTCGGGTACGACGCCGCCGTCGATGGGCCTCGACAGAGCATCGGCACGCTCGGGTTCCCGATGGGCGTCGACTACGGCCAGCAGGTGTTTCCGACCCAGCTGGCGTGGCAGCAGTCGTTCCTGGATGGCCAGCTGGTGGTGACCGCGGGATTCCTGAACCAGGAGTTCTACCTCGACCTCAACACCTACGCGAACAACCAGTACAGCCAGCTGCTCAACTACGAGTTCATCACGCCGTCGACGCTCCCGTGGTCGTTCCAGTCGCTCGGACTCGTGGTGCAGTGGCAGCCCGTGGAGTGGTTCTACGCCATGTGGTCGAGTGCGGCCAACAACACTCAGGCCGGGCAGTCGCCCTTCAGCCAACTGACGTTCGACAACTGGAGCAACACGTTTGAGTTCGGCTGGATCGCGGATGACGTGTTCGGTCTTGGTCCTGGGATCTACCGGGCGCTTCCGTTTGTGGCCACGGTGGATGGCAGCATGGGCGCCGGCATCATGTTCAACGTCGAGCAGCGGCTCACCAAGGAACTTCCCTTGGCCGCCTTCGCCCGGGGCGGGTTCGGCAACCCGAACGTGACGAGGCTCGGCGGGACGCAGGCCAGCTTTGCGGGCGGCATCGCCTTCACTGGCCCAACCGATGCCACGTTCTTTAAGGGCCAGCAGTCGTACCTCGCCGCGGGGTTCTACTGGCTCGAAGCGGCGCAGCCCGCCGGACCTCGGACCGACGAGTACGGCGTCGAGCTCACGTACGTGCTCCAGGTCACGCCGACGCTCACGCTCCAGCCCGACCTGCAGGTGATCCTGAACCCGGTCGACAACCTCGACCACGACGCATCGGTCGCACTGACGCTCCAGCTC
>JBJOIF010000146.1:0-3118 GCA_046047335.1 Planctomycetota bacterium
ACGTCTACGTCTCCCCCAGCCAGATCCGTCGCTTCGGCCTTCGCAAGGGCCACGTGGTGAAGGGCGTGATCCGCCCGCCGCAGGGCGAAGAAACCTACTTCGCGCTCCTGCGCGTCGAGAGCGTGAACGGCCGCGACCCGAAGGTGCTGCACGACCTGCCCACCTTCGAGAACCTGACCCCGCTGCACCCGAATAAGCGGATCCACCTCGAGAACCTGGCCGAGCCCACCCGGATCGAGCCGCGCATCATCGAGATGGTCACGCCGCTCGGCTTCGGCCAGCGCGCGCTGATCGTGGCACCGCCGCGCACCGGCAAGACGGTGATCCTGCAGCAGCTGGCCATCGCCATCACCAAGAACCATCCCGACGTCCACGTGATCGTGCTGCTCGTCGACGAGCGCCCCGAGGAAGTGACCGACTTCCGGCGCAACACCAAGGGCAAGGTCGAAGTGGTGGCCAGCACCTTTGACGAGGAAGCCATCCGCCACATCCAGGTGGCCGAGATGGTCTCGGAGAAGGCGCGCCGGATGGTCGAGTTCGGCGACCACGTGGTCATCCTGCTCGACAGCATCACGCGCCTGGCGCGCGGCTACAACAACGCCATGCCCGGCTCGGGCAAGATCGGATCGGGCGGCGTGGACAACGCGGCGCTCATCAAGCCCAAGAAGTTCTTCGGCAGCGCGCGCAACATCGAGAACGGCGGCTCGCTCACCATCCTGGGCACCGCGCTCGTGGACACCGGGTCGCGCGCCGACGAGGTGATCTTTGAGGAGTTCAAGGGCACCGGCAACGCCGAGCTCCACCTCGATCGCAAGCTCATGGAGAAGCGTGTGTTCCCGGCGGTCAACATCGCCGCCAGCGGCACGCGCCGCGAAGAGCTGCTGATGGACCCCAAGGAGCACGACCTCATCGTGCGCCTGCGCAAGGTCACCAGCGACATGAACACCGTGGAGGCCATGGAACTGCTGCGCAGCCGCGTGGCCAAGACCAAGTCCAACGCGGAATTCCTGATGACGATGGCGCTCACCTGAGCGCCCGCGTCCGTATAGGCACCTGCGTCGCCGTCGGTCCCCCGCCGCGCGCCGCGCGCCGCGTACCGTCCGCCACCCGGCCCCGAGGACCGTCCATGAACGCACGACCCGTGACCTTCCGTGTCCGCGCCGCCCGCCTGGGACGGCCTGCTGCCCGCGCCTTCACCCTGGTGGAGGTGATGGTGGTGGTGGCCATCCTCGCCGCGCTGATCGGCCTGCTGCTTCCGGCCCTCTCGCTGGTCCGTCGCAACGCGGACCTGGTGACCAGCCAGAGCAACATGCGCTCGATCGCGGCGCTGATGACCAACTACTCGCTGGACAATCGGGACCACGTGGTCCCCAGCCAGTTCAACTACACGGCATCCTCGGGCCGCACCGTCGTGCGCGGTCCCTCGCCGCAGGGCACCGAACCCAACACGGGCCCGCTCTTCGTGGGAAGCTGGGCGGACATCCTGTGGACGGTCGGCGGGTTCGGCCCGATCCCGCCGCGCTCGGCCGATGCCACGGACGTGCCGAACCCCGCGTGGGACTATCGCTACGACTCCCCCGACTACTGGGCGTATACGAATCCCGATATGCCCAGCGGGAACGTGTTCCGTTCGAAGGTCGGCATGAAGAAGCCGCTGAGCGACGACGAGACGACGGTGGCCCGCCCATTCGGGACGGGCGCATCCATCCTCGAGGTCGACCAGCCCGGCTACTTCGCCGCCAACGACTTCTTCAACGCCACGCCGTCGGGCACCAACGCGTTGGGCAACTGGTACACGAACGCGATGCTGCGCTTCCCGGCAATCTCCATGTACCTGGTCGACTCGCGCGCGGGCGAGACGATGCCGCTGCCGACCGATCCGCTCGCGCCGAACGCGTGGCTGCCGGCGAACGCGCAGTGCGAGGTGGACTTCCGGTACCTGGGCGACGCCTGCAGCATGCTGTACCTGGACGGCCACGTGGGAACGCAGACCAAGTGGATCGACCTGAACGACCTGGTGAACAACCGCCAGACGCGCGTCGAACGGTTGGACGAGCGAAACTGATGGGCGGAAGCAGGCTTTATCGGCCTGCTGCCGGAAATGGCCCGCCCGTGCCGGGGCGGGGCTGCTCGGGGCGCCTGCCCCCTTGAAGCCAACCCGGGATTCCTGTAGCCTTCGCGGCTCGCCGCTCGTGAAACGGGCGGCGTTTTCATCGTCGGCCACCGTAGCTCAGTGGTAGAGCACACCCTTGGTAAGGGTGAGGTCGAGGGTTCAATCCCCTTCGGTGGCTTGGGTCTTGCAGGCGCGGCCGCACCTGCAGCCCTCGTCCAGATCGCGCGGCCGTGAAGCATCGCGCACCGCGCGCACGCACAGCAACCCTCTTCGGAGCACTGAACAGCCATGGCAAAGGGAACGTTCACCCGCACCAAGCCGCACGTCAACGTGGGAACGATCGGCCACGTCGACCACGGCAAGACCACGCTCACCGCCGCGATCACCGCCGTGCAGGCCGCCAAGGGCCTGAGCGCGCCGGTCGCCTACGACCAGGTGGCCAAGGCCTCCGAGTCCGAGGGCCGTCGTGACCCCACCAAGATCGTGACCATCGCCACGTCGCACGTCGAGTACGAGACGCCGAACCGTCACTACGCGCACGTCGACTGCCCCGGCCACGCCGACTACGTGAAGAACATGATCACCGGTGCCGCCCAGATGGACGGCGCGATCCTGGTGGTCTCGGCGGCCGACGGCCCGATGCCGCAGACCCGCGAGCACATCCTCCTGGCCCGCCAGGTCGGCGTGCCGAAGATCGTGGTCTTCCTGAACAAGATCGACCTGGTCGACGATCCGGAGCTCCTGGACCTCATCGAGGTCGAGGTGCGCGACCTGCTCTCCAAGTACGGCTTCCCCGGCGACGAGACCCCCGTGGTCCGCGGCGCGGCCTTCCCGGCCCTGACCAACCCCGCGGACGCCAAGGCCTCGGAGTGCATCACCAACCTCATGGAGGCGATCGACAGCTACATCCCCGAGCCGCAGCGCGAGGTGGACAAGCCGTTCCTCATGAGCGTGGAAGACGTCTTCAGCATCAAGGGCCGCGGCACCGTGTGCACCGGCCGCATC
>JBJOIF010000147.1:0-3015 GCA_046047335.1 Planctomycetota bacterium
CCTCCCGTAGGAGTCCGAGCAGTGTCTCAGTCTCGATGCGGCGGGCCGTGCTCTCACACCCGCTACCCGTCTTCGCCTTGGTGAGCCATTACCTCACCAACTAGCTGATAGGAGATTCCCCACTCTTGAGGCGGTAAACCTTTGATCTCTCGACCACATCGGGTATTGATCCGGATTTCTCCGGGGTATCCCCGACCTCAGGGTATGTAGGAATCTATTCCTCGCCCTTTCGCCACTCCTGTATTGCTACAGGCGTTCGACTTGCATGTTTTAGCCATGCCGCCAGCGTTCAATCTGAGCCAGGATCAAACTCTTCACTTGAGTTCGTTGCTGCAGGGCAAGCCCTGCGTTGCTTCGAATTGAGAGTTGCCTGGCGACCCGTCCAGAGGACGGGCCGGTCTTTATCGTCGGTCCACACTTTCGCGTTCCGACGTGCCGGGATGGCTATCCCGGCAATTTTGGACATCCATTCGCCTCACCCTTCGGCCTTGCGGCTTCGGGATTCGGTGATTGGCTGTGGAATTGACCGTTCACTTCGTTTTTGGCTTCACGAAGGATGTCCAGGCGAAGTGCTGTGACACTTCGCTTTTGCCTGCATTTGCAGGCTGCCATCGCGCTCCGGTCGTGACCGGTGCGTGATGACGGCGCATCCTCGCGGCGTTCCAACTGTTCACTTGTCAAAGATGGCCGCCTCAGACGAATCTGAAGCGGGTCGCGAATGGTAGCGAAACCCGGGCGGCCGTCAAGGGGGTGGATCGGTCCCGGCTGCGGATTTTTGAGGTGACGCCACAGCCCCACGAGGGCGCGCCTCCTGCACACCCGTCGTCGTGGCCAATGCGAATAGCCGGACGCCCACATTATAGGCAAAGGCCGGATATCCCGCCGAGAACCAGCGCCCCACGAAATCTGCACGGCCCTCCGGCGGCAGACCAGCCCTCGGAACGGTTGTCCACATGGTGTCCCGATGGGCTACTCCCGCACCGTCAGCACGGCGGTGTCCACCCGGGCCACCCCGGCCAGTTCAAGCACGCGGGCGCAGTCGGCCAGCGTGGCGCCGGTGGTGCGGACGTCGTCGATCAGCACCACGTGGCCGGCTGCGCATCGCCGAACCGAACGCCGCACACCGAATCGCCCCCGCGCACCACGTGCGCGCGACGGACGGTCCGCCGCCTCCACCTGCGCCCGACCGCCGAGGTGGCGCAGCGCGCGCACCATGGGCAACGCGGTGGCCCGGGCCACCGCTGCGGCGACCACCGCCGCATGGTCGATCCCACGCGACGCCCGCCGCGCCCACGGCATCGGCACCGGCACGATCCATGACCCCGGACACCCCGCGGCGACGACTCCGCAGCGCAGCAGCTGCTCACCGAGAAGTGCACCGAGCAGTTGTCCCATCGGTTCCCACTTCGCGTGCTTGACGTCGATGACCCACCGACGCACCGGACCGCGGTGCGCGGCCAGGCGCACCACCACGGGCGATCGGCCCGGCCCGGCGTCGTGGCATCCCGGCGCAGGCCGCGAGACGCACGCTGGTCGCCACGCGGCCACGGGCCCGATGCCGCTCCCGGAGCGAGCGCAGCGACCGCCGCACCACGGGCACCACGTCCATGGCGCGTCGGGCCGGAACCGGGCCGCAGCCACGGCATCCGCCGGGCTCGGCGCGCCCTGCCCAAGGATGCCGTCGACCGTCGGCTGCACCCAGTGCCGAACGATGTCCAAAAGCACCGCCACCGCGCCATGGTGGGCGCGGTGGCGGAAAGTCAGCGGGTTTGCGGCGGAAATTCAGCCGCCGGCCATCTTGCGCAGCACCGTGTGCAGGATGCCGCCGTTGCGGTAATAGTCGACCTCGACCGGGGTGTCGATGCGGCATCGGGTCTCGAACTGCACCTTCGTGCCATCGGTCTTGGTGGCCGTGACCTCGATCTTCTGCCGAGGCTCGACGCGGTCGTCGACCGCCACGTCGAAGGTCTCGGTGCCGTCGAGGCCCAGGCTCGCGGCGCTCTGGCCGTCGAGGAACTGCAGCGGAAGCACGCCCATCCCCACCAGGTTCGAGCGGTGGATGCGCTCGTAGCTCTCCGCGATCACCGCCTTCACGCCGAGCAGGAACGTGCCCTTGGCCGCCCAGTCGCGGCTCGAGCCCATGCCGTAGTCCTTGCCCGCCAGCACGACCAGCGGCACGCCCTTGGCCTTGTAGGCCACCGCGGCGTCGTAGATGAACTTCTCCTTGCCGCCGTCGGTGAAGTCGCGGGTCCAACCGCCCGTCTTCTCCGGGGTGAGCTTGTTGCGGATGCGCGTGTTGGCGAACGTGCCGCGCGTCATCACGCGGTCGTTGCCGCGGCGGCTGCCGTAGCTGTTGAACATGGCCACCGCCACGCCGTGCTCGGTGAGGAACTTGCCCGCGGGCGAGTCGGCCTTGATGTTGCCGGCCGGCGAGATGTGGTCGGTGGTGACGCTGTCGCCCAAGTTCGCCAGGCAGCGCGCACCCCGGATCGGCGTGATCGGCGTGACCTGCATCGACATCCCCTCGAAGTACGGGGGATTCTGGATGTAGGTGCTCTTGGCGTCCCACGCGTAGGCCTCGCTCGCGGTGGCCTTGATGGCCTGCCACGCGTCGCTTCCCTCGAAGACGTGCGCGTACTCGTGCGTGAACTGCTCGCGCGTCACGAACTGCGCCACGGCGTCGTCCACTTCCTTCTGGCTGGGCCAGATGTCCTTGAGGTAGACGGGTTTGCCGTCGCTGCCGGTGCCGAGTGGCTGGGTGGCCAGGTCGATGTCGACGGTGCCGGCGATGGCGTAGGCCACCACCAGCGGCGGGCTGGCCAGGTAGTTCGCCTTCACGTCCTGGTGGACGCGCGCTTCAAAGTTGCGGTTGCCGGAGAGGACGCTGGCGACCACCAGGTCACCTTCCTTGATCGCCTTGCCGATGTGGTCGGGCAGCGGGCCGCTGTTGCCGATGCAGGTGGTGCACCCGTAGCCGACCGTGTAGAAGCCGATGGCCTCGAGCGGCTTCATCAG
>JBJOIF010000148.1:0-5534 GCA_046047335.1 Planctomycetota bacterium
GCTCCGCGCCGAGCCGGCGGCGGCGACCGAGCGGCTCCTCGCCGCGATCCGCCACCCGCTCGTGCACGTGATCGGGCACCCGACGGGACGCATCGTGAACGCGCGCGAGGGGCTCTCGCCCGACGTCGCCGCGCTTGCCAAGGAGGCGGCCGCACGCGGAGTCGCGCTCGAGGTGAACGCGAACTCCATGCGCCTCGACCTTCGCGACGCCCACGTTCGGATCTGCGTCGACGCGGGGTGCGCGATCAGCATCAACACCGACGCCCACGGCGCGGGGGACTTCGACCAGCTCCCGTTCGGCGTCGCGACCGCGCGCCGCGGGTGGCTCGGCACGGGGCTCTGCATCAACGCGTGGACGCAGCCGAGGCTGCTCGCCTTCGCGCGCGCCAAGCGGTGAGCGTCGGCTCCCGAGGCGCGACGGCGTGGTCGGGACTCGGCGACCCTCTCACCGGCCGCTGCTCAGCGCTTCTTGCGCTGCTTGAACCGGGACTTCGGGCTCTCCGTGGCGGTCGAGCCGCGCCCGAGGAACCCGGGGATCCCCATGCCGCCGGGCGCGGCGCGGGCGAGCTCCTTCATGGCCTTCGCCTTGCCGAGCGTGCCCATGCCGGCCATGTGCTGGGTCATCTTCTGCATCATCTCGAACTGCTTGACCATCCGCGAGACGTCCTCGACCTTCGCGCCACTGCCGGCCGCGATCCGCTTCTGGCGGCTGCGGTCGATGATCGAGACCTTCTCGCGCTCGCGGCGCGTCATCGAGAGGATGATCGCCTCCATGCGGTCGACCTGCTTCTCCTCGATGTCGATGCCGTTCAGCATGCTGCCGACGCCGGGCAGCATCCCGAGCAGCTGCTTCATCGGGCCCATGCGGCGAATCATGCGCATCTGCTTGAGGAAGTCGTCGAGCGTGAACTGGCCCTTGGCCATCTTGGCGGCGGCCTCCTCGGCATCGGCCTCGCTGACCTCCGCCTGGGCGCGCTCCACCAGGCTGACCACGTCGCCCATGCCGAGGATGCGTCCCGCCACGCGCTCGGGATGGAACTCCTCCAGAGCCTCGAAGCGCTCGCCCGTGCCCACGAACTTGATCGGCGCGCCGGTGACGGTCTTGACGCTCAGTGCGGCACCGCCGCGCGTGTCGCTGTCGAACTTGCTGAGGACGATGCCGTCCACGTTCATGCGCGAGTGGAACGCCCGCGCGCTCTGCACGGCATCCTGGCCGGTCATGGCGTCGACCACCAGGAGGATCGCGTGCGGCTGCAGCGCCCGGTCGACGGCCTCGAGCTCCTGCATGAGCTCGTCGTTGACGTGCAGGCGGCCGGCGGTGTCCAGCACCAGCACGTCGAACTTCCCCTGGCGCGCTGCGGCGAGCGCCCGCTGGCACACCCCGACCGCCACGCCCACGGCCTTGCCGTACTCGGCGCAGCGCTCCGGCTCGCCGTAGAAAGCCACGCGACCCGGACCGCTGGCATCCGCCGCCACCGAGCCGATCACGACCTGCAACTGCTCGACTGCGGCGGGGCGCTGCAGATCGGCGGCGCACACCATCACGCTCTGGCCACGCTTCTTGAACCAGGCGGCCAGCTTTCCGCAGGTGGTGGTCTTGCCGCTGCCCTGCAGGCCGCACAGCATCACCACCGTGGGCCCCGGCTCGACGAGCGAGATCCGGCTGTCGACCGGCCCCATGAGGTCCACCAGGCGACGGTGGACGATGCCCACCATCTCCTCGCCAGGCTTCAGGCTCTTGGTGACCTCGCGACCGACGGCGTCCGCCATGCAGTCGGCGCAGAATCGGTCAACGACGTCCAGGTTGACGTCCGCCTCCAGGAGCGCCGTCCGGACCTCTTCCATCGCCTCGCGGACGTTGGACTCGGAAATGCGACCGCGCCCGGAGAGGTTCCGGAACGCCGTGCCCAGGGATTCGGAGAGCCGCTCGAACATGGCGGCGATTGTAGGTGGCCCGGCCCGCGGTCAGACCGCGGGGGCTTGGATGGCCATGGCCGCCTGTTCGCCGTGGAACGCCTCAGCAAAGTCGTACACCGCCACGAAGTCCTCGAGGGTGTCCTGCGACGTCTTGCTCATGAGGCCGGCCTCGATCATCGCGAAGACCATGCGCCCGAAGTCATCGGTCCGGTGGACGTGCCACGAGGCCAGCACGGCCGGTGCCAGCAGGCCGAACTGCTCGATCGCCAGGTCACGGAGCCCCAGGCAGAGCTGCTGGCCGGTCACGTGCTCGCCCTGGCCCATGTCCCCGAGGGACCGGTCGTGGGAGCGCTGCTCCTGCACCTGCCGCACGGTGAACCGCAGGCCCTCCTGGACGAAGTGGTACGCCGCCATGGGGTACGGGCCGGCCTTGGCGAGGGCGGCTTCGATGGCGGCATCCGGGATGGAATCGCTCGTGGCCATGGACCCACACTGTATCGGCGCCGGTCGCCCGGGACCCAAAATTTCCGCCGTTGCACCCCCGTCCGGGCCGATTCCGCCCCGGTACACTGCCCCGGTCCCCTGCGGGACAGACGTCTTACAACGCCGGTCCGTTCGAGCGCATCGACGGTCTCGGCCTCACACCACGCTTTGGGAGGATCCCAGCAATGAAGCGCGCAAGGATGACGAGTGGTTGGTCGACGATTGGTCTGATTGCCGTGGCGGCCCTGGCCTCCGTCGGCTGCGTCCCGGAACAGAAGTACAACGACCTGCTCACGGCCTACAAGGGTCAGGAGCAGCAGTTGCTCACCGCGCAGAACGAGCTGTCCACGGCTCGCGCCAACGAGGAGCGGCTGCGCACGCAGATCGCCGCCACGATGGCCGACCTCGAGGAGCTGCAGAAGCGCATCGCCGAGGGCAACGGCGGCATCGATGCCTGGATCGCCAAGTACGACGAGCTCCGCAAGCAGCTCGAGTCGCTCGAGGTGAGCCAGCTTCCGGCCGACCTGACGAGCGAGCTCGCCGCGCTGCAGCAGGAGTTCCCCGACGTGTTCGAGTTCGATGCGCGCACCGGCATGCTGCGCTTCAAGAACGATTTCACGTTCGATCCGGGAAGCGACCAGCTTAAGTCCGGCGCCAACGCGGTGCTCGCCCGGCTGGCGACGATCCTGAACTCGCCCACGGCTTCGCGCTTCGAGGTCAAGGTGGTCGGCCACACCGACAACACCCCCGTCGTGCGCACCAAGGCGAAGTTCGGGACCAACCTGATGCTCTCGGTGTATCGCTCGGCCAGTCTGCGCAACGCCCTCGTCAAGGATGGCGTCAGTGCGGGTCGCTTCCAGATCGCCGGCTACGGCGAGTACCGGCCCATGGTCGTCAATGGACCGAAGGGCGCCACGGAGAACCGCCGCGTTGAGCTGTACCTGACGCCCAACGCGTTCGATCTTGCCGAGGTGCCCACCGAGCGGACTCCTGCCGCCACGCCGATGGCGACCAAGGCACCTGCCACGCGCCCGGCGCCGGCCGCCACCGCGGACGACGACGAGCCGACCAAGTGACCCGGTCACGGTGAACACTTCTCCCCTGCCTTTGGGCGGGTGAACCCCACAAGCGAGCGCGGCGGCAGGATCAACCCTGCCGCCGCGTGCTTTGTTGCGCGGTTGGCGGCGATGCACGCCGCACCGATGGCGTCACGATCCCGGCGTGGGCTTGCCGCAGTCGAAGCTCGTGGGCACCAGGCAAAGGAACCGCAGTGCCACCGTGCCGGGGTTGCGGAACTGGTGCATGGCGTTGGCCGGCATGTACAGGACGTCGCCGGCACTGGCGCGGTGCGTGGTGCCGTCGCATTCGACGTCGGCCGCACCCTCCAGGATGATCGCCTCGTGCTCGTAGTTGTGCGAGTGGAGGGGCGTGTGCCCGCCCGGCTCCACCACGAAGTGGCGCATCGCGAAGTTCGGGACGCCGTGGTCCCGGCCGAGCAGGACTTCCATGCGAGCGCCCCGAACACCGTCCATCGAGACCGGCGTCGTGCGGGCGGGATCGGGTCGGACGAGGCGCATGCCTGGGGACGGCGTCACTTCGGGCCTCCTTCGTGACGGATCGGGCGGATCCGCGCATTGCGGAATTGGATGAACGCCCCCTCGCTCTGGAGGGCGATCCGCCCCGGCCACGCGGCGACGGCGGTGGCGACGTTCAGGCGACGCCCGTTGACGAAGAGCTCCATCGTGGGGCCGGCCATCACGATCCGGTAGTGGTTCCACTCGCCGATCGGCCGCTCCGCGCACTCCCCCTCACGTGCCGTGTGGCGCCCGTTCGTACGCTCCGGGGCCGTGCGGGCCGGGAACTCACCGATGTTCCAGATGTCACCGGCGTGCCGATCCTGCAGCTGGGCCTCCATCGAGCGCGGCCACACCTCGTCGGGCTTCTGGACGCGCAGCAGCACGCCGCTGTTGCCCGGCCCCTTGGCGGGATCGAACCGCCACTCGAGCTCAAGCTCAAAGTCGAGGTACTCGCCCTCGGTGGCCAAGTAGCCCGCGGGAGACCCAGAGCAGGACACGATGCCGTTGGCGATGGTCCACGTGGACGACGACCCTGCCGCACCCGGGGCAAACACGGTCCATCCGGCGAGCGACTGGTCCTCGAACAGGTCGACCCACGGCGGTGCCTGGTCGGCACGCGGCGACGAACTGCAGCCTCCCGAGGCGATCATCGCCATCACAAGACCCAACGGTGCGGCGACCCGAAGCACATGGTCGCCCGAGCCACTCCAGCCTGGTCCACGGTTCATGCCGTCGATGCTACCGGGCCCGGTCGGCGCATTCCCGGCGCCACCATCCCGTTGCCCGTCCACTCCAACTCCAGGCGTTCCTTCCCGTCGAGGAATCCGTCCAGCCATGCGCCCATCGCCTCATGGCGCCAGTCGTCGGCCGCAAAGAGTGCGTCGTCGCCCTCGGTCGTCGCGAGGCCACGACCGGCGCGCCGCGCCTCCACCTGCGCCAAGTACCAGCGCGAGAACGCCGCGCGCGTTGCCACCAGATTGGCAGCCAGCCCCACCGCCGCGCATCGGGCCTGCAGCGCACTCCAGACTTGGTCGGCCTCGGCGCGGATGCGCGGGTCGTCCGCGAGTGGGTTCATGCGCTCCGACTCGGGAGTCAGCGCCTTGGCACGCGTGATGGCCTCCGCGATGTCCGCCGCATGCTCCTGCAGGATGCGGCGCGGCATCCCGGAGAACGAGAGCACCGCCGCCCGGTCCGCAGGCTTCCGCTTGGACAACTCGATCACGGAGGCGTCGGGCATCACCACCCGTGCGGGCAGGTCATGCTTGCGGGCCAACGCGTGGCGCAACGTGACCAACTCGCGGGCCACCACCGACTGCCCCGGGCGGAGCGGCTCGGTGCGCTGGATGCGCCGCATCTGACCATCGGGATCAAACTCGCTGCCACGCAGCTGCTCGTGGCTCTCTCGTGCAGCCCAGCGCCGTCGGCCGAGCGCGTCGAGCCGTTCGCCGAGGAGCTGCCACATCAGGTGCAGGTAACGGACGTCGTCGGTCGCGTACCCGAGCTGCGCCGGCGTGAGCGGACGGGCGTCCCAGTTGGTGAACGTGTGCGCCTTGCCCA
>JBJOIF010000149.1:0-5086 GCA_046047335.1 Planctomycetota bacterium
CGCCCACGCGATGCAGTGCATCCCCACGGACGGGCCCTCGCGCAGCAGGAGCGCGAGGACCTTGTCGGGCGTCGGTGCCGCGTCGCCGCCGCCGAAGCCATAGTCGTCCTCGTTGCGCCGCAGTGCGCGGAATCGGTGGATGCCGTTGATGAGGAGGAACGTGCCGGGCCCGTCTGCGGATCCGTCGGCCGTACGCTGCGTCAGCTCCTGACCCAACGCCACGATGGCGTCGCCCGCATCGCGCATCGGAGGCAGTTCCACCCGGTGCGGCAGGGCCGCCGCCACCTGGGCGAGCGTTCCGTGCAGCCGGTCATCGGGCGTCGTGCCGTCGAGCACGACGAACCGGGTGCCGGCCACGGGGACCTGCGCGGCGATCGAGATCATCGCCATGGCCATCAGGGCGGCCGCCGCCTCGTCGCGCTGGCCCACCACCGCAACGTTCGAACCGCTTCGGCGGACCAGTGAGGCGTGCGTCGGCTCCTTGATGCTGACGGCGTCGCCCAGCCACACCTTGGGCGCGTAGCGCTCGCGACCGGGCTCGGTGCGGGCGAGCGCCGTGCGCAGCGGCGTGTTGAGGGCGGGGTCCGCGGGTTGATTGCCCTCGAAGACGATCGGGGCGGGGCGATCGTGGGCGGGGCGGGTTCGGGCCGTCTCTGCAACCACCCGGAGCTGGGCCTCTCGTTCCTCGTCGCCGATCCAGACCACCTGGAACGGGCTGTTGCCCTCGACCAGGCCGCCGGCATCGTTGTAGATCGCCTCGCCGGGGCGGGTCAGCAGGCGCGCGGCGGTGTTGTCGTCGGAGAGGATGAGCTGGCTGTCCGCCTCGGTGCACTGCAGCGCGATGCGCACGCCCATTTGGCCCATGGTGCTGCGCGCGATGCCGTAGGCGCCGCCCAGCGTCTGGCTGCCGAGCACCACGTGCATGCCGAAGGCGCGCCCCTGCCGCACCAGGCGATCGAGAAGCAGCGCGGCATCCTGGGAGACCTTGTCATCCTCGACGAACAGCTCCTGGAACTCGTCCACGACGAGCAGGCAGCGGGGCATGCGCTCGGGCCGCCGCAGGGCGCGCCAATCGGCGATGTTCTGCACATTGGCGGAACGGAACAGCTCGCCGCGTCGACGCAGCTCGTCATCGAGCCCCTGCAGCACGCTCAGTCCGAACTCGCGATCGCTCTCCACGGCGACCGCACGGGCGTGGGGCAGCCCTGCCGCCGCATAAGCCTTGAACTCGACGCCCTTCTTGAAGTCGACCAACCAGAACTCCACCTCGTCCGGCGAGTACCAGAGCGCGGTGCCCACGATCAGGGCGTTGAGCAGCGAGCTCTTGCCAGAGCCGGTCTTGCCGGCGACCAGCGCGTGCTGGCTGGTGCCCTCGCCGAGCGCCAGCCACTGCAGCCGGTTCGCGCCGCTTCGACCGAGCGGCACTCGAAACGACTGGGCGCTGGAGAGGCTCCACCGTTCGTCCGCCCGCGGAGCCACGGTCGAGAAGGGCACCTCCACACGGTTGGACTCACGCGCGGCACGCCCGACGTCGGTCGCGATGCGACGGAGCAACTGGTCATCCGGCGGGGCATCCGGGAGTAAATGCAGGTCGGCCAGCACGCCATCGTCGATGCGCCAGCCCGGCGCTGGACCGTCCTGCCACGACACCGGGACCACGCCGCGCCGGAGGTCCGTCTCGTCGATCCCGGCGGGAAGCGGCTGCCGGGAGTCGCGCAGCATGAGCACGTGCACGCCGCATCGCGCGCCGCTCTGGACGATGCTCGCCAGCCGGCGCGCGGCTTGTTCCGACACGTTCGCCGGGAAGTCCGCCATCACCAGGAATCGGTAGGGCTCGGCGATCTCGCCGGCGGTCGCGTTGTATTCCTCGATCGACCCGTACTCGTTGCGCAGGTACTTCTGGATCACCGTCTCCATGTGCTCGGTGAGGTCGGTCAGGCGCTGCTCGATGTGGCGCAGGTCGGTCCAGACTCGGTCGGTGACCAGGAGCTCCAGCTCGTCGGCCATGTGCATGAAGCCCGCAAAGCTCTGGCCGAGCGCCACCGGGTCGACGAAGGTGAACCGCGCCTTGCCGGGCGGGATGGCGGCCAAGAGGCGCGCGACCGCGTGCTGCAGGATGCCCAGGCCCTCGGCGCGGCGCTCCGGAGGCGCGGACACCGAGAGGGACAGCCGGTCCGGGGCATGCAGGAACGCCGGGATCTCCCACGGCTCCGCCGGCGCATCCGGGCCCCACGCCAGTTCGGGCTCCTCGGGCCGCGCGCCGGGGATGGCCGCAAGCGGGACGCGGATGCGGCCGATCCGGGCGAAGGGCATCGTCCGGGCGGGAGCGGGTCGACCGGCCCACGACTCCGCGGTCCACTCGACGAACGTGGACCGGTCTCGCTCGTGGAGTGAGCGCACGATGTCGATCGCATCCTGCTGCGCGGCACGCCAGTGGGCCGCGGCCGCGGCCAGGCGTTCGGCCTCGACGCGGTCGGCCTCGCGGGCGACCTCGCGCCGGCGTTCGTCTTCCTCACGCTCCGCCTGGTCCCGGTGGGCCTGCGCCTCAGCGAGGGCGCGGTCCCGACGGTCGACTTCCGCGTCGATCCGCGCGGAGCGTTGCTTGAGCACCTTGGCGTGGTAGTGCGGCGCCTTCCGGTCGACGCGCTCCAGGAACTCGGCCAGCTTTCGCTCGATGTCGGCGAGCATCGGCTTGAAGGTGCGATCGGCCTCGGCGATGTCCGCATCGTGCGCGGCACGGGCGGCGGCCTCTCGCTCCTTGGCCGTTCGGTCGGCCTCGGTGCGCCACCGCGCGACGCCACCCAGCGCGAGGCCCGCCGCGCGATCCACCGGGCGATGGCGCCTGCGAACCTCCTTGCGCGCCACCGCCCAGAGCGCGCCGGTGGCGATCGCCACGACCCCGATCCCGGCGACCGCGCCCCACAGCGCTGCGCCCGCGCGGGGCAGACCCAGCGTCGCATGGAGCAACGCCGCCGCGCCCGCGAAGGCCGCCGGCACCAGGATCGCCGGCACCACCAGGATGGGGCCCCGGAACACGCCCGCCGCGCGGCAGGTGCGGAGCCCATCGATGGACTCCTCCAGTTCCCGGATCGCCGACGAGACGGCGGATCGGTCGCCGGGGGCATCGTCGTCCGCCCGTACCCGCGGGGGACGCTGGCGATAGCCGCGGATGATCCGCTCGCGCTCGGCGAGCAGCGATTCCACGTGCCGGGAGGCCTCGTCGGCGGCGGCGATCTCGTCGTCCCGACGCTTGCGGATCGCGGGGAGCGCCGCCTCGAGCACGCTCTCGGCCATCCAGATCCGTTCCTCGTACTTGGCTTGGGCCTTCTCCTCGGCGCGCTCGGCGTTGCGTTCGGCATCTGCGCGGACGGTGGCTTCCTCGCGGCGAACCCGTTCGGCCTCGGCGATGGCCTCTTCCTCGATGCGCGCCAGCGTGGCGGCACTCTGCGCCTTGATGGACGCCACCAAGGCGGTCGATCCGGCCTCGAGATCGGCCACAGCCCGTTCGTTCATGCGTCGGTTGAGGGAGCGCTGGCGGTCGGCCGCCTCACGCGCGGCGGACCACTCCCGCACGCGCTCGGCCGCCGCGTCCCGCAGCCGCTGCACGAGGTCGCGCTCGTCGCCGAACGGGGTGTCCCTGCCTTCATCCGGTCGCGCGTCCACGTCGCGATGATAAGGCACGCGCGGCACACGGCTCAGGGCTCGTCGCCGCACTCCCGGCGCACGCGCGCCAGCACCTCGTTGATGGCGTCAAGCGCGGCAAGGGTGGAACGGACCGAGCGCTCCATGGGCTCAAGGCGGTGCCGCTCGATCGACTGCGACACCGGGTCGTCCCACTGCTGCTTGGCCTGCTCCCACGCCACCATGAGCGATCGATGCGCATCGCGGAGCTTGGCTCGTGATCCCGCGACGCTCATGGCGCACCGCCGATCCCGGCATCGTCCCCGGGGGCCTCGGCTTCGGCGCCGCCGGTCGGCGTGCCGTCCGCGGAGGCCGGCGCCTCGTCGGTGCCGCCGCGCGCCATCCCGCCCGAGGGTGACTCGCCGAGGAGCTGCAGCATCTCGGCCGTGCCTTCCGGCCCGCGCAGGTACTCCGCGAGGTGCTCGGACATGCGGCGGAGCGCGCCCGCCAGCTGCGGCACGTCGCGGTCGAGCATGGCCTGCATGGGGCTGATGGCGCCCTTGAAGACGATGGCCTGCCGCGGCAGTTCCACCGCCCATCGCTTGGAGGCCCGCAGGCGGTCCTCCGCGAACTCCAGACGCCGCTGCGCACGCTCCAGGGCCTTGCGCTCGTCCACCACGCTTGGCCGGGCCTCGGGCGTGGCCTTGATCTCCTGCTTGCGGTAGAGCGCGCTCTTGCACGCCACCACCTCGTCCTGCGCCGCGCGGATGCGCCGCTTCCAGACCTCGATCCGCTCGGACTCGACCCAGTGCACGGTCCGGTCGAGCTCGCTGGCCGCATCCTCGAGCGCCAGGCCGAAGGCCTCGGCCGCCGTCAGCAGCGCTGCCCGGAAGCGCTCCACGGTCTCGACGTCCGCGACCTTGGCCTGCTCGCCCATCGTCAGCGCTGGTTGAGGTAGGCGTCGGCCGCGTCGGCCTTGCGCAGGAGGTACGGCACGTGCTGCTCCGCCGCCTTGGTGAACTTCTGCAGCACCCGCACCGTGGCCTCGAATTCCTCCGCGAACTTGGCCTGCTCCTGGTCGCGCCACGTCTGGGCCAGGGTGGACATGCGTGCGTTCAGGCCGCCGGTCTGCTGCTGGAGCTCGGTGGCGAACTTCTTCAGGTCCTGGGCGAAGCGCCGGAGCTCGGCGGGATCGACGACTGCCTTGGCCATGGTTCAGCCTCCTGGAGCGGGTGCGGGGACATCGGGCGTGGCCGGGACGGCGTCCGGCGCGGCCGGCTCCATCGCCGCCGCCTGCGGCGCGTCCTGGGGGATGGTGACGAACGCCTCGACGATGCCGTTGCCCACGCCGAGCAGCGCCCAGCCGGCGATGATGCCGGCGCACACCGCCTCGCGGCCATCCACCCACAGTCGGTGGCCGAACTCGCCGACGCGCTGCACGTAGCGGCGCTCCATGATGGTGAAG
>JBJOIF010000150.1:0-2705 GCA_046047335.1 Planctomycetota bacterium
CGAGCGCGTTGCCGGAGAGATTCATCACGAACCGGGCGAGCCCCGTGGCGCGCTCGCAGCGCATGGGATTGCGCTTGTAGGCCATGGCGCTTGAGCCGATCTGCTCGGCCTCGAACGGCTCTTCGACTTCCTTCAGGTTCGCCAGCAGTCGAAGGTCGTTGCAGCACTTGTGGATCGCGGCGGCGGCCACGGCCAGCGACGACAGCACCTGTGCGTCCACCAGGCGTGGGTACGTCTGCCCGCAGACGGCCCAGGTGCGCTCGGCGGGCCAGCCCAGCGCGTCCACGAAGCGACGCTCGAGTGCGTCGACCTTCGCCGCGTCCCCGCCGCAGAGCCCGAGGTACGAGGCCTGCGTGCCGGTGGCGCCGCGGAGCCCGCGAAGCCGCAGGCCATCGAGTCGCAGCTCGACCTCGGCGAGCGCGATCGCCAGGTCTTGGGCCCACAGCGTGGCCCGCTTGCCGACGGTGGTGGGCTGCGCAGGCTGGTAGTGCGTGTAGCCGAGCGTGGGAAGGGCGCGGTGCCGAGCGGCGAAGGCCGCCGCACGGTCGATGGCGCGCGCGAGCTTGCCGGCCACCAGCGCCAGCGCATCGCGCAGGACGAGGATGTCGGCGTTGCAGACCACGTCCTGGCTGGTGGCGCCGAGGTGGATGATCGCGCGTGCGCCCGGTGCCGCATCCCCGTAGGCGTGCACGTGCGCCATCACGTCGTGGCGCAGTCGCTTCTCGTGGGCAGCGGCGGCGGCAAAGTCGATGTCGTCGAGGTGCGCGCGAAGTTCGGCGACCTGCGCGGCGGATACCGGCAGGCCGATCGCGTGCTGCGACTCCGCGAGGGCCGCCCAGATGCGCCGCCAGGTGGAGTGCTTGCGCTGCGCGCTCCACAGGCGTCGCATGGCGGCGCTCGCGTTGCGGGTCTCGAGCGGGGACTGGTAGCCGTCGTGCGGGGTGGGAGGCACGCGCGGATGGTAGTTCGTCAGCGCTTGCCGGAGCCGATTCGCGCCTCGGTGCCGGCAACCACGCGCTGCATGTTGCTGCGGTGCTTCCAGATCACGAGGATGGCCACCATGCCGGTCACGGCGATCGCCGGCAGCGCGTGCTGCAGCGGAAGCCTCCCGTCGGGGGTCCCGTCGCCCGTGCGCAGCAGCGCTGCAGCGGCCACGGTGGCCGGGATGGTGGCCGCCGCGATGACGCTGGCCACGCTGATCATCCGCGTGGCGGCGAGCACGACGGCCCACACGCCGATGGCCACCAGCAGCGGTCCCGTCAGCACGGGGTAGACGGCGAGCATGGCGCCGCTGCCCGTGGCCACGCCCTTGCCCCCGCGGAACCCGACGAAGGGGCTGAACATGTGCCCGAGCACCGCCGCGATCGGCAGCAGGAGCCACCACCACAGGTCGGCCGTCGGGATGTCCTCGGGAAGGCGGCCGAGCGTGCCCATCCACTGGCCGGCGACCAACACCGGCAGGGCGCCCTTGCCGGCGTCCAGCACGTACACGAGCACACCCCAGCGCCGCCCGAGCGCGCGTCCGACGTTGCTGGCGCCGATGTTGCCGCTGCCCACCTTCCGCAGGTCGACGCCCTTGGCACGCGCGACGATCGGCCCGAAGGGAATGCTTCCGGCGACGAAGGCGGCCAATGCCAGCGCAGGCCAGGCGAGTGGATGGTCCATGGTGCGGGACTTTCGTTCGGGGGCGTCAGACCACCACGGATTGCGTGGGCTCGGCGTGCGGTGCCGGCTCGGGCGTCTTGCCGTCGCCAAAGCCCGTGCCGATCGCCCGTGCCGCCTCGATGAGCGGATGGTTCACCGGGACGAGCCGCTGCTTGCCTGCGGCGAAGAGCAGGTCGACGTCGCCGAACACGTTGCCTTCGCGGACGACCATCCGCCCCTGCTTGCCTTCCATCAGCGTCTTGATGGCGTGGTAGCCGAAGTGCGTCGCCAGGATCCGGTCCGCGGGGATCGGTCCGCCGCCGCGTTGGATGTGACCGAGCGCGCTCGAGCGCGTCTCAACCCCGGTGCGCTTCGCAAGTTCGTCGGCCACCCAGCGACCGATGCCGCCGAGGCGGATCGGGTCCGGCGAGGTCGGGTCGACGCGGTCGACGATCTGCTGACCTTCGCGCGGGCGCGCGCCCTCGGCCGCCACGATGATCGCGAACCCCGGGCCATCCTTCCGCATACGGAACTCGATGTTCTCGCAGACGTGATCAAGGTCGAAGGGGATCTCCGGCAGCAGGATGATGTCGCTGCCGCTGGCCACGCCCGCGGTGAGCGCGATCCATCCGGCATTGCGACCCATCACCTCGCACACCATCACGCGGTGGTGGCTGTCGGCGGTGGAGTGCAGCTTGTCGAGCGCCTCGGTGGCCGTGTTCACCGCCGTCAGGAACCCGAAGGTGATCTCGGTGCCGACGATGTCGTTGTCGATCGTCTTGGGGACGCCGATGATGTTGACCCCAGCCTCGACCAGCGGCGCCGCGCTGGCCATCGTGCCGTCGCCCCCGATCACGATGATCGCGTCGAGCCCGTGGCGGCGGGCGGTGTCCACGCACCGGTCGGTGACGTTCTCCCAGACCGGGCCGGTGACCGGGTCGACGCGCACGCAGTAGCGACGGGGGTTGCACCGGTTGTTGGAACCGAGGATCGTCCCGCCACGCGTCAGGATGCCGCTCGCATCCATGGCGGTGAGCGGTCGCACGCGGTCCTCGATCAGC
>JBJOIF010000151.1:0-5376 GCA_046047335.1 Planctomycetota bacterium
CGATCTAACCACCGCATGTCCACGGTGCTTGGCTCGTTGCGCCGTCGATCCGAGGCCGAGCGGGCAAAGGATCGTGCGGTGTTCCTCCACGTCCGCGACGTCCTCGTCCGCGGGCAGCGCGTGCGCCCCGAAGGCGTTGCTGCCGCGGAGGCGTCTTCCGTGACTCCTTCGGCCAACAATGGGTAGACCACCGTCATGACCACGTTCGTCCGCTCCAGCCTCATGCCCGTGCCCGCCGCCCGACTCGCGCAATGGCACTTCCGCACGGGCGCCATCGACCGGCTTTTGCCTCCGTGGGAGCGCGTCGAGGTGCTCGAACGTCCCGGGGCCATGGCCGACGGTGCCATCGCGCGATTCCGCGTCAAGAAGTTCGGTGCGTGGGTCGAGTGGGTGGCACGGCATCACGACGTGCAGCCCGGCCGGTCGTTCTGCGACACGCAGGTGAGCGGGCCGTTCGCCTCATGGGATCACCGGCACTCGTTCCTGCCCAAGGATGAACACTCGAGCATGCTGGAGGACCGCGTGGAGTACCGACTGCCCGGAGGGTCGATTGGCTCGGCGCTCGGCGGCGGAATGGTGGCGTCGGACCTCGAGCGGATGTTCCGCTGGCGCCACGCGCGGACGCGCCATGACCTGTCGCACCACGGCGCGTTCCCGGACGAATGCCTGCATGTGGCGGTGAGCGGAGCGTCGGGACTCGTCGGTTCGGCGCTCGTGCCGTTCCTGACGACCGGCGGCCACGACGTGCGGCGCATCGTGCGCGGCCGGCCCGATCACGCACGCGGCGACGTGGCGTGGGATGCGGGAGCAGGGACGTTCGACGCCAAGGCGCTCGAGGGACTGGATGCGGTGGTGCACCTGGCCGGGGCCGGCATCGCCGATTCCCGATGGACGCCCGAGCGCAAGCGGGAAATCGTGGACAGCCGGGTGCGACCGACGCATGCACTCGCGCGCACCTTGGCCGGGCTGGCGCGGCGCCCGAAGGTGATGGTGTGCGCCAGCGCGGTCGGGTTCTACGGCGACCGGCCGTCGGACCAATGGATGGACGAGGGCTCGTCGCGCGGCGACGGGTTCCTCCCCGAGACGTGCGAGTCCTGGGAGCGCGCCGCCGACCCGGCGCGTGACGCTGGGATCCGGGTCGTGCACGTGCGCATCGGCATCGTGGTCAGCGCGCGGGGCGGGGCGCTCGCCAAGCTGCTGCCTCCCTTTCGAATGGGACTTGGAGGCTCGGTTGGCGACGGTCGCCAGGGGATGCCGTGGATCGACCTCGATGATTTGCTTGGCGTGATCCGATGGTCGATGTCGACCGACGTCCACGGCGCCGTGAATGCGGTGGCGCCCGGGTGCGTGGACAACCGCACGTTTGGCCGCACGCTCGGCGGGGTCCTCGGTCGGCCGTCGGTCGCGCCCCTTCCGGCGGCGGCGGTGCGCGCGATGTTCGGCGAGATGGGCGAGCGACTGCTGCTGGAAGGAGCCATGGTGCGGCCGACGGTCCTTGAGCGCGCCGGCTTCCGCTTCGTGCTCCCCGACCTCGAGGCGGCGCTGCGGTTCGAACTCGGGAGGATGGCATGAACGTCTCGATCCTCTGGTATCGCCAAGACCTGCGCACCTCCGACCACGCGGCGCTGGCGACCGCCTGCGGACGGGGTGCGGTGGTGCCGGTGTTCGTGTGGCATCCGGCAGGCGAGGGCCGGTGGCCGCTCGGTGGCGCACAGCGATGGTGGCTTGATGGCTCGCTGAGGGCACTCGCGGCGGACCTCGAGTCCCGCGGGTCGCGGCTCGTGGTTCGCGCGGGCGACCCGGCGACGGTGCTCGCGGAGGTCGCTCGCGAGGCCGGAGCCGACCGGGTGTTCGCCTCGCATCGCCATGAGCCCGCGGCGATGGCCGACGAGGAGCGGGTGATCGATGCGCTGGCGTCGCACGGCATCCCGCTCGACCGAGTGGGCTCGAACCTGCTCTTCGATCCCTTCGAGGTCCGGTCCCAGGTGGGAACCGCGTACAAGGTGTTCACGCCGTTCTGGCGGGCCTGCATGGCTCGCGCGGCGCCGGAGCCGCCGGTCGCCGCGCCCGCGCGGATCCCGGCGCCGGGCGCGTGGCCGCGTTCGGAGCCGATCGAGGCGCTCGGGCTGATGCCCCAGATCCCATGGGACGGTGGGCTTGGCGAGGAGTGGACGCCCGGCGAGGTGGGGGCGCGGCAGCGGTTGCGCCGGTTCGTGGATGGTCCGGTGGAGGACTACGCCGAGCGGCGAGATCGCCCGGACGTGGCGGGGACGTCGATGCTGTCGCCGCACCTGCACTTCGGTGAGATCGGTCCGCGGGAGGCGTGGCATGCCGCGGCGCGCGGCGCGGGTGGCGTCGGCGTCGACAAGTTCCGGGCCGAGCTCGGCTGGCGCGAGTTCGCCCAGCACGTGCTCGCGAACTTCCCGCGCACCGCTCAGGATCCGCTTCGCACCGAGTTCCGCTCGTTCCCATGGCGCGATGACCCGGCATCGCTGCGGGCGTGGCAGCGCGGACGCACGGGCTACCCCATCGTGGACGCGGGGATGCGCCAACTTTGGCACGCGGGGTGGATGCACAACCGCGTCCGCATGATCGTGGCCAGCTTCCTGGTGAAGCACCTCCTCATCGACTGGATGCACGGGGCCGAGTGGTTCTGGGATACCTTGGTCGACGCCGATCTCGGCTCCAACACGCTTGGCTGGCAGTGGGCGGGTGGATGCGGGGCCGATGCGGCGCCGTACTTCCGCATCTTCAACCCCATCACGCAGGGCGAGAAATTCGATCCCGAGGGCACCTACGTTCGTCGGTGGGTTCCGGAACTTGCGTCGGTCCCGGCCGAGTACATCCACAGCCCGTGGGCGGCGCCGCCGCTGGCGCTCTCGATGTCCGGGGTCACGCTGGGCGAGGACTACCCTCGACCGATCGTCGACCACGCCATGGCACGCGAGCGCGCGCTGGCGGCGCTGGCGGCCGTCAGCGGGAAGCCTGGTCCGGCGTCGGGACCGGACTGACGAGCAGCTTGTCGATGCGCCGACCGTCGAGGTCCATCACCTCGAAGGTCCAGCGGTTCCACGCGACCGTGTCTCCGGTGGCGGGAAGGTCGCCGAACAGCGCCGTGACCAGCCCTGCGGCCGTGGCCACCTCGGGCAGATCGTCGGCGGCCGAGGGCGACAGGCCGAGTGTCGCCAGGACGTCCGGAAGGGGCAGCCGCCCGTCGATCAGCCAAGACCCATCGTCGCGCCGGATGGCCCGCGGCTTTTCGTCCTCTGCCCCGCGGCTGAGGTCGCCCAGCAGCGCCTGCACCACGTCGTTGGCGGTCACCAGGCCCTCCAGTCCGCCGTGCTCGTCCACCACGAACGCGATCCGGGATCGGTTGGTCTGGAACAGCTCGAGGAGCTTCAGGGCGGGCATCGTCTCGGGCACGAACACGGGAGACTGCATCACCGTGGATACGCGGAAGTCGGTGCCGGCGAGGAGCCCGTAGGAGATCAGGTCCTTGATGTGGACGACTCCTTGCAGCCGGTCGATGGACCCTTCGCACACCGGGAAGTGGCTGAACGGCGCGGTCCCGATCAGCACCCGGACGTCCTCGGCAGGCATGGCGGGATCGATCCAGGTGATGTCCGCGCGCGGCACCATCAGGCTCTTGGCGGTCATGTCGCCGACGCGCAGCGCCCGCTCGAAGATCCGGTGCTCCATCGGGTCGAAGACGCCGGTGCTGGCCGCCCGCGCGACGATCGCCTTCACGTCCTCCTCGTTCACTTCATCGGGGCGCTGGCGGATCCGCATGAGCCGCAGCAGGCCGTCGGTGGATGCACTGAGGACGCGAACCGGCCAGGCGGCGATCGTGGACACGACCAGGAGCACCGGACTGATGAGGGCGGCGGTGCCCTCCGGATAGGCCAGCGCCACGCGCTTGGGGATCAGCTCGCCGAACACCAGGCTGCAGTAGGTCAATCCCGCCACCACGAGCGCGAGCGAGAGCCCCTTCGACCATGGTTCGAGCGCAGGGACCCGGGCGATCCACTCGGCGAGCGGCCCGGCCAGCTCGCGCTCGCCGAAGGCACCCTGGAAGACCGCCACCAAGGTGATGCCGACCTGAACGGTGGAGAGGAACCGCGTGGGCTCCTTGGCCAGCACCAAGGCCTGCCGCGCGCCCACGTTGCCGCCGGCCGCCATCGACTGGAGCCGCGACGGCCGCGAGGTCATGACGGCCAGCTCGCTGGCGGCAAGCACCGCGTTGATGGCCAGCAGGATGCCCAGGATGACGAGCGTCAGGGTCATGGAGCCTGCCTCACGCTACCACCGCGGGAGCGGCGCCACGCCAACCACGGCACTGCCGCGGGCACCAGGCCGAGGAGCGCCGCGGCACCCACCACGGCCACAAGGCCCGCACCGCTGCCTGCGGCTGCCATTCCTGCGAGCGGGCCAACCACGTACCCGGCCCCGATGAGCGCCTCGAAGCGGCCGCCGGCGTCCACCTCGGCGCCGCCCACCGCCATGGCGTAGTAGAGGCCCGTGAAGTAGAGCACGCCGTGCCCCATCCCGAACGCGGCAAGGCCCGCGCACAGTCCGACGACATCGGTGGACAGCACCGTCGCCGCGAACCCGCCGGCAAGCAGCGCCACGCCGAGCGCGATCGTCCACCAGCGGCCGTGCCAGAAGGAAGCGAGCGCCAGCACCGCGACGGTGGCCATGCGCACGAACATCCAGAGCGACGCCACGGGGGTTCGCCACGCGTCGTCGATGGCGAGGTCTCGCGTCACGTACGGCAGCACCGGCCCAAGCACGGATACGAACACGTAGCTCGTCGGCACGATGAAGCGCGTGGCCCGAAGCAGGAACGGGTACGCGGGCGACACGTGCGGATGGGCGTCCTCGTGGGCGTGCGGCGCGGGCCGCGCCGGGAACGCGTTGAGGAGGAGGAGCGATAGCCCGGACACCGGCACCATGGCCAGCAGGCTGAGGTTCGGATCGCCGCGCGACATCAGCGGACCCATCCCGACCAGCGCGATCCCGGTGGCCGACATCCAGGTGACGTTGAAGTTCCCGATGGCGCGGCGCATGCCGGCGCCGTGGCGGCCGCTCGAGACGTAGCTCTCCATCACGGGCCAGAGCGCGGCGCCGGCGGCGCTGATGATGCATGCCGCCGCCACCACGCCCGCCGCACCCACGAGGGCCAGCAGCGAGGCCCCGGCCTGGAGCACCATGATGGCCCCGATCCACCCGCGCGGGGTGAGTTCCCAGCGCCGTTGCGCCGCGCGCAACGCCGGACCGGCTCCCAGGGCGACCGCCACGTAGATGCCGCTCTCGGCAAGCGCCAGCAAGAGGTTCTCACGCTCGGTGAATCCGTACTGCCGCTCGGTGACGAACGGC
>JBJOIF010000152.1:0-7136 GCA_046047335.1 Planctomycetota bacterium
GAGAGACCGCGGTGCAGACCACGCCCGGGGTCACGCTCAACCTGATCGGGTTCTGCAACGTCTCCACCACGTCCACCGACGTGATCCACAACACGTCGTGGTATCGATTTGAAGCGCCCTTCGCCGGGGAGTTCGTGGTCTCGCTCTGCGGCTCCGTGAACTTCGACTCCAAGATCGCCGTGCTCACCGATTGCGCCGTGCCCGCGTCGGCCATCGCGTGCAACGACGATGCATCGCCGTGCACCACGACGGGCGGGCAGTCACGCGCCTCGCGCGTGTCGTTTACGGCCGAAAACGGTACCGCGTACTTCATCGCGGTCGGTGGGTACTCCTCGGGCGTCAATGGCTCGGGCTCCATGACCATCGAGTCGGCATCGCCGCCTCCGCCTCCGGGTTGTGGGGACCCGGCCCCGGCAAGCGACGGCCTGAACGTATTCGATACCTCCGACAGCAGCGAGTCGCTGGACCTCACGGGTCGATGCGATCCCGGTGCCTTCGGCGATGACGTGCTGCGTCGCGTGAAATGGTTCCGCTGGACGGCATCGGCCAAGGGACCCGTGCGAATCTCGACTTGCGGACTCGCTGCCTTCGACACCCGTCTCGCGGTGATGTCGGGGTGTGCGCCCAGTTCGGTGATCGCGTGCAACGACGACGGCGTGGGGTGCCCCGGATTCACCAGCGAGCTCACGTTCGAGGCGGTGGCCGCCACCGAGTACCTCATGGTGGTCGGCGGCTTCGATGGCACCAGCACCGGCCCGGGACAGCTGCTGATCGATACCCAAGCCGGACCGCCGGCCGCCTGCGGCACCGGCGAGCAGTCGTGCTGCTCAGCCAGCCCATCGGGTGCGCCGTTCTGTTCCGATGGAGCATGCTGCGCGCTGGTCTGCGCGGAAGACCCCTTCTGCTGCGATGCCTCCGGCGCCTGGGACCAGGAATGCGCGGCCCTCGCCCGAGTCCTCTGCACCACGTGCGAACCGGCCGCGTGCACGCTCCCGGAGGCGCAGGCGGTCGAAGCGGAGCCGTGCGGCGGCACCGATGCCAACGGCGGATGCAACCACCCCGAAGGCGCGGTGGCTTCCATTGCGCCGGCGACCTGGCTTGGCGGCACCTTCTGGGCCTCGGGCGGGACGCGCGACACCGACTGGTACGAGTTCACGGTTGCTGAGACCACCACCGTGACGCTGCAACTGCGTTCGCGCGGACCGGGGCAAGTGGCCCTCGTGAATGCCGCGTGCCCCAACTCGATTCTCGCCATCAGCCCGGCGGCGCTGCCGAGCTGCCCCGCCACCGTCACTCGGTGCGTCCCGGCGGGCACCTACCGCGCCGTGGCCGCGCCCACCGTCTTCGCCGGCATCCCCTGCGGATCCGTGGGTGACGTGACGGAGTACCGGCTGCGGCTTGACACCGAGCCGTGCGATGCCCTTCCCCCGGCCAACGATCGATGCGAGACCGCCCAGGCGGTGCCCGCCGGAGGCGGAACGTACGTGGTGGATACCCGCCTCGCCGACGACTCCACGTTTGCGCTCGCCCCCGAGTGCGACGAGGGCAACGGGACCGACTTCGTGCGGGACGTGTGGTTCCGCTGGCGCCCGCCGGCCGGTCCGGCTCGGGTCAGCACCTGCGGCACCGCCGACTACGACACCCGCGTCGCCGTGTACTCCGGCTGCGGCGAGTTCAGCCTGACGGTCGCCTGCAGCGATGATGCGGAAGGCTGCGCTGGCCTCACCAGCACCGCGGAGTTCGCGGCCGACGGAACCACCGAGTACACGGTTCGCGTGGGTGGATTCCAGGGCGCGGGCCGGGCCGAACTGCGGCTCGACCGCCCCGGGGTTCCGCCGTGTACGCCGGACCTCGACGGCGACGGGCAGGTCAACGGCCAAGATCTGGGCATCCTCCTCGGCAACTGGGGCGTGAATCCGGGATCCGTGGCCGACTTGGACGGCGACGGGCAGGTCAACGGGCAGGACCTTGGTCTGATGCTCGGCAACTGGGGCCTCTGCCCGGACTGAACGTGCGCACCCTCCACCTCCCCTAGACATGCACCGCCTCATCTACATCATCCTGCTCGCGATCGCCGCGTGGACCCCCGCGTCCGCACTCGGGCAGGCCTGCGTCAAGGCCACCGGCGAGTGCCTGGATCCGCACGGCGGCCTCGGCTGCGTCAGCCAGGAGTGCTGCACCACGGTGTGCGAGCTGGACCCGACGTGCTGCACCGACCAGTGGGATGCCCTGTGCGTCTCGCTGGCCAACACCACGTGCGAGGGCCTGTGCGGTGCGGCGGCTTCGGGGGATTGCCGGGTGGCGCACCCGAGCGCCGGATGCTCGGACGCCGCGTGCTGCACCAGCGTGTGCGCCGTGGACGCGTTCTGCTGCGAGACTCGCTGGGATGCCACCTGCGCCTTCATGGCCGAGGTGTTCTGCCAGTTCGGAGAACCGATCGACTGCGCCACCGAGGGCACGGGGCCATGCGGCAAGCCGCACCCAGAGCCCGGCTGCGAGGACCCGGAGTGCTGCTCCACCGTGTGTGCCCTGGACGCATCATGCTGCACCGTGGCGTGGGACGCCCTGTGCGTGCAGCTGCGCGTGCAGTTCTGCTTCGGCTGCATCCTGGAGTGCCCGACCGGTGGGATCCCCGAGAACGAGGCGTGCGAGACGTCCGTCAACGACCCGTGCGGTCGCGGCGGCACCCCGATCGCCATGGTGCCGGGGTTCGGCGCGTGCGGCACCTTTGATGGGCTGGTGGAGTCAGGCACGTACACGGGCGACATCGACGTCTGGTCGGTGACGGTGGCGGACTCCGACGGCGACGGCACCGCACGGGTGACCTTGCGGCTCTCGAGCACGGCCGCAGCGTTCGCGGCACTCGTGCCGGTGGGCTGCCCAGTGTCGATCCCGGGCGCAGCGCTCCACGTCAATGCCAACGACTGCGTCGAGAACACGGCCAGTGCATGCATGGCTCCGGGGGAGTACTGGGTGGTGTTCTCCTCCGGCACGTTCCCGCAGCCCGGCACGCTGGAACCGCTGCCCTGCTTCATCGAGTCCAAGTACATCCTGCGCGTGGACGTCGCGCAGACCGGGTGCGGCACGCCGTGCCAGCCTTCCGCAGGGCCCTGCTTCGATGCCCATCCGGGCAGCGGTTGCAGCGATGCGGCGTGCTGCGCGGCAACGTGCACGATCGACCCCTTCTGCTGCGCCGACGCATGGGACATCGACTGTGCACGCACTGCGGCCGAAGCCTGCGGCCAGCCGATCCCGGTCAATGACGCCTGCGCCGGCGCACTTCCGTTGGCCAGCGGCGTGGTCACCGAGTTCTCGACGATTCGGGCCGTGATGGAAGGCGATCCGCTGCCCAGTTCGTGCCTGGGCTCCACCGGACCCACGATCGGGCCGGACGTGTGGTTCACCTACCGCCCGGATCGCTCCGGCAACGTGGCGATCGACACCTGCGGCTCGGCATTCGACACCCGGATCGCCGTCTACCAAGGCGGATGCGACGGACCATCCTTGGTGACGTGCGCCTCGGGCAGCGTGTTGTGCTCCTCGAGCACCAACCGCGCGCGCGTCCAGTTCGCCGGAACGTGCGGCACCACCTACCTGATTCGCATCGGCGGCGAGAATTCGGATCTGGGCGGCAGCGGTCGCGTACTGGCCACGGTGTCCGGACCCGTCTGCCCCGATGCCTGCCCCGCCGACATCGACCGCAACGGCACCGTGGATGGCGTCGACCTCGGGGCCATGCTCGGCAACTGGGGGTCGTTCGGATCCGGCGACCTCAACCTCGACGGCACGGTCAACGGCGAAGACCTGGGCCTCCTCCTGGGCAGCTGGGGCGTGTGCCCCTGACCGCCGGGGGCGTGCCGGTCAGCCGCTTGTCGCCAGACGTTCCACCAGCACCCGACGCTGGATCTTGCCCGTCGGGTTGCGTGGCAAGGCGTCCATGACGCGGAACTCCTTCGGCACCTTGTAGGGCGGCAGCTGCTCGCGGACGAAGGCCCGGACCGCGGACTCGTCCCACTGGGCACCTTCGTTGAGTTCCACGAAGCACACCGGCACCTCGCCGCGCGCGGGATCGGCCAGGCCGACCACCGCGGAGTCCTTGATGCTCGGGTGGTGGTTCACCGCTTCCTCGATCTCGCGAGGGAACACGTTCTCGCCAGAGATGATCAGCATCTCCTTGATGCGGCCAGTGATCATGAGGTGACCGTCGGCATCGAACCGTCCCATGTCGCCGGTGCGGAAGAAGCCCGCGTCGTCCATCACGCTGGCGGTCAGCTCGGGGAGGTTGTAGTAGCCCTTCATCACGTTCGGGCCCTTGATGCGCACCTCGCCGTCGTGCCCCGGCCCGAGGATCTCGCCTGCAGGCCCGACGATCCGCTGCTCGATGCCCGGAAGCGGGCGCCCGACGCTGCGCGGGCGATACTCGTGCGGCAGGCACCAGTTGGTGACGGGGCTGGTCTCGGTGAGGCCGTACCCCTCGTTGATCCGTTTGCCGAAGCGCTCGAGGAAGCCGGTGGCCACCTTCTCGGGCAGCGGCTCGCCGCCCGAGACCACGTATCGCAAGCTCGCGAAGTCCTCGGGCGTCGCGTGGCGCGCCGCAAGCAGCGCGTTGTACATGGACGGGATGGCCACAAACACCGTGGGCCGTTGCGTGCGCGCCAGCTCCAGCAGCTTGGCTGGCACGAAGCGCGCCGTGTACACCGCGCGACACCCGACCACCAGCGGCAGGAGCGTCATCACCGTGAGCCCGAAGCTGTGAAACTGCGGCAGCACGCCGAGCATCATGTCGGATGGCCCGAAGTCGGCCCACCGCCGCACCTGCTCGACGTTGGCCGCCAGGTTGCGGTCGGTCAGCATCACGCCCTTGGGCTTGCCGCTCGTGCCGCTGGTGTAGAGGATCACCAAGGTGTCGTCGGCGCCCCAGCCGGGACCGAGACGAATCGGGGGCACCCCGCCGAAGCGCATCTGGTCCATCCGGATGGTGTGCAGGCCGGGAAGCGGTCCGCCAACGTGTTCAAGCATGGGCCCAACCGTCACCACGGCATCGAGCCCGGCGTCCTGCGCGATGTACTCGAGGTCCGATCGGGACAGCAGGTAGTTCAGCGGCACTGCGGTGCGGCCCGCCATCCATGCCCCCACGAGCGCCGCCGGGAACAGGCCCGACGTCGGAAGCAGGATGCCGATGTTCCGGGCCTTCGAGTGACGCTCGATCTCCCGGGCGACGTGCCAGGCCACCACTCCCATCGTGGCGCCCTTCCACGTGCGGAAGTCATCGGCCGCCACGGGCGCCAAGGCGCGCCGAGCAAGGCTCCACTGGATGGATCGCAGGAGCGTCATGGAGAGGCCGTTCTCTCGGCAAGGGTACACTTGCCCCGTGCGAAGGATCGCCACCCATGCGGCCACGATGGCCCGCCGCGCCGCGCGTGGTCGCGGCGCCGTCCTGCTCGCGGTGACCATGCTGGCCGCCGCGTGCGCCTCCGAACCCAAGGTCACCCTCGACGACGCGGTCCGCGCCTTCGATGCGGGTCGGTACGCCGACAGCCTCCGCGCGGCCACCGCCGTGCAGCGCGATGCCAATGATCTGCGCACCCGCCAGCAGGCGGCGTACCTGGTGGGCTGTTCGGCCATGGAACTCGGCCGGGCGGGCGAGGCTCGCGATGCATTCGCCGTGGCCGTCCGCAGCGCCGACCCCGTGGTGTCGGGGCGCGCGTTGGCGCAGCAAGGCGCGCTCGCGGTGGAAGCCGAGCGCTGGAGCGATGCGGCCAGCGCCTACTCGGCGGCCGCGGCCAAGCTCACGGGTGCCGATGCGCAGCGCGCGCGCGAACGTGCAGACCAATGCGCCGAGCGTGCCGCGGGGCGTTCGGCACGCACCGCCGCCGCCAGCCGGGTGCCCGCGCCTGCTCCCGCCCCAGACCAGCGTCCGTCGGCACTTCCGGCCCCCGTGGTTCCTGCGCCAGTGACGGTGACGCCCGCCGCGCCCGAGGCGCCGTGGGCGGTCCAAGCCGGCGCGTTCGGAACGGAGGTGGCCGCCCGGCAACGCGCGGCGACGCTCAGCAAGTCGCTCAAGGCCGCCAAGCTGCCCGGACCACGGGTGCTCTCGGTCAAGGGCACGGAGCGCACCGTGTGGGTCGTGGAGATCGGGCCGTTCGAGGCTCGCGAGGCCGCCGACGCCGCGAAGGCCAAGATCCTCACGGGGGACGCCACCGTGGTGCGCAGCCGGGTTACGACTCGTCGTTGATGAGGAACGTGGCGGCGTGCTCGAAGTAGCGCATCATCTCGGCGCGCTCCGGATCGACGATCCCCGCATCCTCGAGCGCGCCGCGCATCGTGTCCACCCACCAGTTGCGCTCCGCCACCCCGATGCGGAACTGCATGTGCCGCATGCGCAGGCGCGGATGCCCCTTGCGCGCGCTGTACTCCTGCGGCCCGCCGAAGTACTGGATCAGGAACTCCGCCTGGTTGCGGATGGGTTCCTCAAGGTCCTCCGGGAACATCGGGCGAAGATCGGGGTGGCGATCGATGCGGGCGTAGAAGGCGCGGGCGATCCGCCAAAACGGCTCGGGGCCGCCCAGACGCTCGAACACGGTGCGGGGAGCGTCCGGCGTTTGGGCAGCGGGCTGCATGCCGTATCGTAGGGGCGTGCGCAGCGCTGCCGCCATCGCCATCGTCGTGGTCGTGGTCGCCGCCTGCCCGGCGTCGGTGGGCACGCCGCCCGGCGCCGGTTCGGCCGTCGCGCTTCCGGAGGAGTTTCGCCGCAGCACCATCCCGCCTGCCCTGCTTGCGCCGCTTCCCACCACCGGCGGCGTGCCGCGCATGGTGCCGGTGCGCGTGCGCCCTGGAAGCGTGGACGAGTGGGCCTCGCACGACCGACGGTTCAGCATGCTGCGGATGCAGCAGTTGCGCGCCGGCCTGGCGCCGGCCACCCGCGCCTCGGGCCTGGCCGCCATCCGCGAGTGCCGGGATCCGGCGGCGTTCGAGTCGATGTACGGGGCCCTCAAGGGCGAGCGTCACGACGTGCAACTGGCCATGCTTGATGCATTTGCCGCAGGCGGCACCGAGGGCCAGTACGCGATCGCATCGATGGCGATCCAGTCCGCGGACGCTGGCGTGCGCGCGGAGGCCACGCGACGGCTCACGCT
>JBJOIF010000153.1:0-3780 GCA_046047335.1 Planctomycetota bacterium
GCCCGCTGACGCGGGAGGGAGCCAAGAGCTTCGAGCGCGCGGCGCGTGCGCTGGGGGCGTGGCGACCGGACGTCGACCTGGTGCTCTCGAGCGGGTGGACCCGTGCGTGGGACACCGCCCGCATCTTGCGCGCCCGCGCAGGATGGCCGAAGCCAGTGCGGACCAAGCTCCTCGAGTCCACGGATGCGTCGACCGTCCCGGACCTTGCCGCCCTGGCCGCGGAGCAGCCCGACGACGCCTGCATCGCGATGGTGGGGCACGATCCGTGCGTTGCCGCGCTGGTGGCCCGTCTGGCGGGCGAGGGCGCGTGCCGGATCGCGATGCGCAAGGGCGCGGTGGCGTGGCTTCGCGGCCGGCCCGGCAGCATGCGTCTCGAGGGCCTGCTGCTTCCGTCGATGCTGCGGCGCCCCTGAGCGGCGTGGTATAACCCGCCGCTCATGGAACTCCCTCCGAACGAGAAGAAGACGCCGCTGGTCGAGGTGGCGTGGGACGGGCCGGTGGTCAAGATCCGCTTCGCGGGCCCGAACATCGGCCAGCGCGAGACGCCGATCATCCAGGAGGACATTGGTCCCTACCTGAAGCTCAAGACCATCAAGTTCTTGGTGATGGACCTGTCGAGCGTTGCCTTCATGAGCTCGATGGGGCTCTCCATGTTCATCGGTGCCCGCAATGCGGCCGCCGCGGTCGGTGCCCAGCCCGTGCTCTACGGCCTCAACAAGGACCTGAAGAGCCTGATGGCGATGATGAAGATGGACAAGCTCTTCAAGGTCATCGACACCCAGGCGGACCTGCAGAAGCTCGTCGGCAAGTGAAGCGCGGCGGGCGTGGCGGTGTGCGCCGCGATGCGTCCCCCGGTTCCGTGCTCCAGTTCAGTACGCGAAGCCCCAGCTGGGAAGCTCTTCCTCGCGCTCCGGCTCCTTGGGCTGCGACAGCGGCCCGGCGATGAATCCACGCCATTCGGGATTGGGGCGCGGTCCGTAGACCACCACGTCGGCCTTGCCGGAGTCCCCGGGCCGCAGCGCGAGTGCATCGCCGCGCTGCACCGTCACGGTGAGCACCTTTGCGAACGGCGCTCGGGCCTGGATTTCGCTGACGAGCCCGCCGTCGTACTCGGAGTGGAACTGCCCGACCACGTGCACCACCTTCGCGCCGGACGGAGCGGCACGCATGGCCTCGACCACGCTGTCGGCCATGGTCGAGTCCCAGAGCCGCTGCGCGCGGAGCACCTGGTCCACGGTGGCGTCGTCGGCGGGGGTGCCGCTGTCGCCGGACATGAACTCGGCGAACCGCGCCCGGTAGGTGGCGGGCGCCTCCGCGCGGGGCAGGGAGAACAGCCGCTGGTCTTCGGCCGGCAGGGCCCGGAGGGCGTCCCACCCATCGGTGCGCGCCATCCGGACGAAGCCGCGCGGTGCGTTGGCCGCCACGACGCGGCACTTGCCGCGACGCGCCTCGTCGATCATCGGCTGGTAGTAGCGGACCCAGGTGTCCGCACCAGCCCAGTCGCGCGAGCCGGTGCGGTCGATGAACTCGTCCACGCCGATCGCACCAACGAGGTACTCGTCCACGGCCGGTTGCTCGTCGCGTTCGAGCATCTCCATGGAGATCACCGATCCCGGCCACGCGGCGATCGCCTCGGCGTAGAGCTGCTGCTGCACGAGGTGCGCGTTGCGGTCGTCGTGCTGTTCGCCGATCACCACGATGTCCGCCCACCGCATGCCGTTCCAGAGGGCGTTCCAGTCGAGGGGCTGTCCGTCCGTGCCGTGGAACATGGCCAGCTGCCGCGGTCCGTGCTGCTCGCGCGGCACGATCACCTCGCCGGGCTCCGACTTGTAGTACCAGAGCACGTCCGCGTATGGGTCCCGCGTGCGGCACCCCGTGGCGGCGGCAAACGCCGCGGCGGCGGCAAGCGCGGTCATCCAGGCGTTGGCGGCGGCGCGTGGCATCGGTCCGGGATGGTAGGCGACACGGCCCTGGCTCAGGCCACTCGTCCGTCCGCCAGGTGGACGATGCGGTCGGCGCGCGAGGCGATCCACTGGTCGTGGGTGACCATCACGATCGTGAGGCCCGCGCGATGCTGCTCGGCGAGGGCCTCCAGGATGCCCTCTCCGTTGCGGGCATCGAGGTTGCCGGTCGGCTCGTCGGCCATGAGCACGTCGGGGCGGTGCATCAGCGCGCGGGCGATCGCGACACGCTGGCGCTCGCCGCCGGAAAGCTGGGCGGGGCGGTGCCGGACCCGGTGCGAGAGGCCGAATCGATCGAGGAGCGCGCGGGCACGGTCGCGGATCTCGGCACGGCGGCGCGCGAATTCCCATCGTCCGATGCCGATCGTCGCGGGCAGCACGGTGTTCTCGAGCACGGTGAGCTCGGGAAGCAGGTGATAGAACTGGAACACGAAGCCGACGTGCTCGTTGCGGTACCGATCGAGGCGCCGCGGGGAGAATGCGCTGATCGACTCGCCGCGGAAGCGGACGGTGCCCGCATCGGGACGGTCGAGCCCGCCGAGGAGGTGCAGCAGGGTGCTCTTGCCGCTGCCGCTCGATCCCAGGATGGTGACCCACTCGCCGGCGCTGATGCGGATGTCCGCGCCCTTGAGGACGGGCACTTCCACCTTGCCCAGCCGGTAGGTGCGCGCGACCGACGTGGCCTCGAGGAGCGGCAGGTCGTTGCCGTCCTGGGCGGCGGGCGAGCGTGCGGTGCTGGTGCGTCGATCGGTCATCGGGTCACTCGTAACGGAGCGCGCGCACGGGGTCGATGTCGGCGGCGCGTGCCGCGGGGACGGCGGCGCCCAGCACGCTGAACACGATGGCGCCCACGCAGGTCAGCCGCGCGTTCTCCCAGTCCATCTGGCTCGGGATCGTGGCGAAGTAGTAGACCGCCGGGTCCCAGATCAGGAAGCCCCGGTGCGCCGCCAGGCCGAAGGCGATGCCGGCGAGCCCAAGCGCGGCCACGGTCCAGAGCAGGGTGGCCAGCGCTCCCGACCGCATGACGGCCCGGATCGCTCCCGCGGCGGCACCGATCGCCAGCGCGCCGATGCTCACCCATGCCCACGCCGGGGCCTCCTCGCCCAAGGCCATGTGGATCGCGTTGATGTTCCGCACGACGAGCCAGGCGATCGCCGTGCCGATGGCGGAACCGGCAATGCCGATCGCGAGGCCGTAGCGCAGGAAGATGGCCATGACGCCCGCACGGCTGGCGCCCATGGCGCGGAGGATGCCCACGTCGCGGGTCTTCTCGCTGACGATCGCCCAGAAGATGGCCAGGATCAGCCCCGCGCAGACCAGGTACGTGATCGAGAACAGGATGCGCATCATCTGCCGCTCCTTCTCGACGGGAGCGATCAGGTCGCGCAGCCGCTCCTCCCACGTCATGATCGAGACCGACTCCGGGGCCGGGGGCTTGGTGCGCACGCCGGCGTCGGCGGAGGCATTGAGCCAGAACTGCTCGTAGGCCTCCTCGACCGCCGCCTTGAGTTCCATCGGCGACACGCCGTCCTTCGCACGCACCAGGACCTGCGTCGCACGGGCGGGCGAGGTGCCGATGATCGGGAGGTTGCCGTCGGCATCGGGCTCCGCCGCGGTATCGACGATCGGCGCCTCGTCGAGGCGCAGCATCTGCTGCCCGTCGGCCAGGGGGATGAACACGCGGTTGCGGTCCACCTGAAACACGCCGGACATCACCTCGTTCACCACCCGGAACGACCGGCTGTTGCTCTGCGAGACGGTGCCGGCCTCACTGATCGGCACGAGCGTGACGGTCACTTCGTGGTTGGGCATCCACCAG
>JBJOIF010000154.1:0-3356 GCA_046047335.1 Planctomycetota bacterium
CACAGGAATGAGCCGCCCTTGGTGATGCGTGCACGCGCGCCGTCCTCGGTCGTGGTCCACTCCCACACGTTGCCCGCCACATCATGCAGGCCGAAGCCGTTGGAGGGGAACCGACCGACGGGAGCGGTCCCGACGAAACCGTCGTCGCCGGTATCGGTGAACGGGAACGAACCCTGCCAAGTGTTGGCCATGTGGCGACCGCCGGGCATGAACTCGTTGCCCCAAGGGTAGCTCGCGCCGACCAGCCCGCCGCGAGCCGCACATTCCCATTCGGCCTCGGTCGGGAGTCGCTTGCCCGCCCACGCCGCGTAGGCCTGCGCGTCGGCGAACGCGACGTGGACCACCGGGTGGTCCATCCGGCCCTCGATGGTGCTTCCGGGCCCCTCCGGATGCTTCCAGCATGCGCCCGGAACATATCGCCACCACGCCATCTCGGCGGGGGCCTCACCCGGTGCCAGCGCCACGAACACGCCTGAGCCGGGCACGAGCTGCGCCGGCGCCGTGCCGGGATACTCCTTTGGGTCGAGCGCCTGCTCCGCCACCGTGACATGACCCGTGGCCGCGACGAAGGCCGCGAACTGACGGTTGGTGACCTCAGTCCGATCCATGCGAAAGGCCGCGACCGCCACCGGACGCACCGGCCGCTCCTCGGGATGACCGTCGTCGCTCCCCATCAGGAACGTGCCCCCGGGAATCGCGACCATGCCGTCGTCCGCGGGCAGCGCCGGCACATCCCCCGCGGGCTTCGTCGTCCATCGTGGCTTCCAACCGGGCTTCTTGATCGTCGTGCGCAGGATGACCGTGTTGTCGAGGTCCAGGTCACCGGTCCAGATCCACTTCGCGCCCGTGAAGTCATGCTCGAAGAACGGCTGCTTGGGGTCGATCCGCGCCTGCGGATACTCGACGGCGTTCGGCCACGCGGAGTCATCGAACCCGGGCCGCTCCCATCCGTCCGGAAGAGGGTCGGTCCGCACGGATGGAGCGTCGACCTTCCGGCCCACCGGTCCATGCATGAAGCACTTGGCCTTCCAGCGCGCATCGGTGACGGTGCCGTCGGCGAACTTAAGGATGAACCCGCCGTCCCCGATCTGCGTGCCGTACTCGCACCCGGTCTTCGGGTCGGCGTTGTCCTTGGCCAGCACGGCGATGGTCATCGGATACTCAGGAAGCAGATCGATGCTCACCACGTTGTGCGGGAGGAAGTCGATCGAGTCGACCGCCACCAGCTTGCCGTTCACGTACATGGCGAACCAGTTGTCCGCGTAGGCCGCGCCGCGGACGGTGTCCGCCATCGTTGGCTTGACGATGCCGTCCTGAGGCGGTCCCTTGCGCTGGCGCCCATGGCCCTGACGTGGCGCGGCGTCTTGGGCGGCGAGCATCGCAGCCAGAAGCGCGATCCCGGCGATGACGAAGGGTCCCTTGCGTTCCATGGCGTGAGGCTCCTTGCCGAGGTGCGGGTGACGTCACGATCCCTTGGGCTTGATCTCGTAGGAATCGACCACCGCGCCGTTGGCTTCGTCGGCGGTCGCTTCCCCCTCACCGCGCCGCGCCCGACCGGCTCGCCCCCCGGCGACGGTGGTCCGGACGAACTCGACCTTCGCGGCCTCTGGCGCCACACGCACGCGGACGTGGCCGGGACTTCCCATGATCGTGCCCGAAGCGTATCCGTAGTGCGCGGCGCTTCGCGTGCCTCCCGCGACGTTCCCGGGCTGCGGCACGCACTGGTAGTGGATGCCATCGAGCTGGCCATGCACGTACAGGTGATCATGGCCGTAGAACACTGCGCCCACGCCATGCTTCACCAACAGCTGGTGGATCGGCATCGGCCAGCCCGGACGATGCTCGGCGAATCCGTCGCTGCCGTCGGGATTCCGGCCGCCCCACTCAAAGAACGGTGCGCTCTCGACGCCCCCACGTGACTCCGAACCTCCCATGCCTCCCACCAGGTGATGGATGAACACAAAGCGATGGCGCGCCTTTGATCCGGCGAGGGTGCGCTCGAGCCAGTCGTACTGCTCACGGCCGAGCGTGCTGGTCCAGCTGCCGTCGACGGGCTTGAGCGGCGCATCGCGGCCCGGCGCAGCGGGATCCTTGCCGGCACCCGCACCACCCTGCGCCCCGCGCCCCGAGCCGCCACGGATCCGTTCGGTGGTCGACCAGAAGGGATCCAGGGCCACGAAGAGCGCATCGCCCCATTCGAATGCGTAGTAGTTGCCGCCCTTGCCGGACTCGGGCGTGGTGCGGCCCGTGTACATGCCGTCGGACTTCATGCCGACCTCGGGCGCCGGGAACCGGGACGTCCGCATGCCATGGCTCCATGCGGGCATGGCGGCATCCCGTCCACCGCTTCCGCCGCGCTCCCCGTCATGGTTGCCGAGCACCATGAAGAGCGGCATGGCGCGGCACGCAAGTCCAAACCAGTACCGCTGGGCGTCGTACTGCGCGGCCGAGCGCTCGAAGTCCGCTCCCCGCTTGTCGACCATGAACGTGTCGCCAAGATCGACCATGAAGTCGGCATTCGAGTCACGCATGTTGAGCAACGTGCGCTCGTACGCGGCCAGATCGACGCCCTGATCGAGGTGCGAGTCGGCCTGAATGGTGAAGGCGAACGGCACGCCGGCCGGCCGCGGCGTGTGGAACGTGCACTCGGGTTCCGCCTTCGGCTCTCCGGTTCCACCGGTTCGCCACAGGAAGCGGTAGGTCCATTCGGTGCCAGGGGCGAGCCCGTCCAGCACGAAGAACGCCGACTCCCCGGGCGCCATCGCCTTCCACTCGGTGGTGCGCCTGCGCGGCGTGCCCGCCTGCCAGTACTCCACGGCGCCGTTGCGGGCGCTGGACGCCGTGACCGCCACCGTCATCGACGTACGCGTGGGGCGAAGCAGGATGATGTCCAAGTCGTGGGCCGGCACTTCGGTCTTGAACGCCGTCATCTGCGCGAGAAGCCCGCCCTGGCCACCTCCGCCTTGGCCCGCTCCTTCCTGACCCCGCTGCCCACCTCCCTGCCCGCCCGCTTGGCCACCGCGGCCGCGCTGCCCACCTTGCGGCGCATCGCCCGCACCGCCGCCTTGGCGTGCATACGACAGGTTGACGTCAGCGGTGCCGATCACGATCGGCGCGATCGCCTTGAGGAAGTCCGCGTAGTTCGCGGATCGTGGCGTGAGCTTCGGCGCCGACTTCAGGGCATACACGGTGCCGACGTACGTCTTGGTGCCTCCGCCCTGCGAGCATGGCGGGGCATACTCGGGCCGCCGATTCATGCTGTTGGTTCCCCAGGTACCGACGTCACGCTGTGACTCGCGGAGTCCCTTCACGCTGCTGGGAATGTCCCAGATCACCATGTAGGCGTGCTCGTCGCC
>JBJOIF010000155.1:0-3090 GCA_046047335.1 Planctomycetota bacterium
CCTCGGCGAGCAGGCCGCGCAGGGCCACGGGGTCGTCGCCGAACTGCAGGCCGGTGGCGGTGTTCGGGCAGCTCACGTTGAGTTCGATGATCGGGAACGCGGTCTCCGCATCGAACGCCGCGGCCACGCGCACGTAATCCTCCACCGAGTGCCCGGCCACCGAGCCGATGGTGGCGCAGGCGATCGATCGCGCCGCCGGCGCCCGGTCGCGCAGAAAGGCGCCGAGCCCCATGTTGGCCAGGCCGATCGCATTGAGCATGCCGGCCGGGGAGTCGATGATGCGCCACGGGGCGTTGCCGGTGCGCGCCTCGGGCGTGATGCTCTTGGTGGTGACGGCACCGAGCCAGCGGAGGTCCAGTGCATCGGCCAGTTCGTCCATGTAGCCGGCGGTGCCGGCCGCGGCGACGATCGGCGTGGACAGCGGCGTGCCGGCCAGCGTGGTGCGCAGGATCGGGTCGGGGGCGGCCGCCATGCCGGAAGACTACGAGGCCGAGGAGGCCCGGCGCGAGCCCGTGCCACGGGTGCCGCGCGCGTCGAGCTCCGTGCGCTGCGACTCGAGCAGGCGGCGCTGTTCGGACACGGCCCGGGCGTCATGGTCGGGCCGGGCCGCGGCGGCATCGAGGTGCCGGGCGGCCTCGGCGAGGAGCACGCCGGCCTCGTCCAGGTCACCCAGTCGCATCCACGCGTCCGCGGTCAGCCGAGTGAAGGCCACGCGGTGCATGCGGACCACGGCGTCATCGCCCCGGGTGCGCGTGAGGGCATCGATGTGGGGGCGGAGCCGTTCGCAGCGCTCCAGGCAATCGCCGGCGGAGTCCTCGTACTCCTCGACCGCCAGCGCGAACGCGGCGGTCACGGCGGCTTCCACGGCCACGGCGTGGTCGGCGGCGCCGCGGGCGGTGCGGGCCCACCGGCGGGATTCCTCCCACTCCTGCTTCAACCCGTCGAGCCGTTGCTTCGGGTCGGCCACCATGCGGCCGGCGGCGGACATGGACCGGAGGAGGGTGGTGCCGATCGCCAGCCGCAGCAGCGGGTCCGCCGTCGGGTCGCGCAGGGTGGGCGCGAACCGTCCCACCGTCGCGATCGCGGCGCGCAGGGCATCGAAGGCGGCGTTTGGCTCGTGGCGGCCGGCTTCGCACGCCGCGGCCAGCTCCAGGGTTCGGGCGAAGGCCACGTGCCGGGCCGGGTCGTTGCGGTCCGCCATGCACGCGGTGCGCAGCGCCGCCAGCGCGTCGCCCACCAGGTCGCGTGCCCGATCGGCGCGGCCGACCCGCGTGGCCATTCCGGCGTAGGCGGCGGCCAAGTCGGCCAGGCGCGCGTAGGCCGAGGACGCCGCGGGCGCGGCGCGGACCGCGTCACGGGTACGGGTCCACGTCTCGCGGAGTCGCTGGGCCTGCTCCTCAAGGGCGGCCCGCGTGATCGGGTCCAGCTCCGGAGCGTTCATCCCAGGCCGTCCGGGTCGATGGCGGCTTCCTTCGCCTCGGCCTTGGTCTTCTTGGCGCCGGGGCGCTCGGGGATGACGTCCATGTAGAGGATCCGTCCGCAGGTGATGCAGGTGACCAGGTCGTCGCGCTGCGCTGCCACCTTGCTGTAGCGGTCCAGCGGCAGCTCGGCGTTGCATCCGCCGCACGAGAATTCGCGGTGGCGCACGCTGATCACCTGGACCTCGGCCAGGGCCTCGCCGTCGTTGGCCTCGGCGGCCTCGTCGAAGGCTTGGCGGAACTCCGGCCGCAGCAGTCCCGCGGCGCGCTCCCGCTGCGCCTCCAATTCGGCGAGCCGGCCGCCGAGCTCGGTACGGGCCTCGGCGAGCGCGGCCTTGGCGAGGTCGCGAAGCCGGGTTCGGTCGGCGATGGGTGCATCGGCCGTGGCCATCTCTGCGCGCAGGCGTTCCTGGTTCTCGCCCTGGGCAAGGATCCGCTCGGCGAGTTCGTCGCGCTTGCCCTCGATCAGCTTGAGCTCGTCGCGGAGCGCGTTGTACTGCCGTGGATTGGCGGACCCGTTGAGCTCGGCACGAAGGGTGGCGATGCGCTCCTGGAACGACTTATCCTCGAGCTCCATGGTCGCCACGGCGGCCTGCAGCTGCCTCATCTGCTTCTCGTGCTCCGCCCGTCGCGCGGCCAGCGCATCAAGCTGCTTCTGGTGCCGCGCGAGGTCGGCCTCCGCGTTCTCGAACCGGGTGCGGATGCCGCGGACCTGGCTGTCCACGGCATGAAGGGCGCGAAGGCTGGCGATGAGGCTCATGGTGTGGGTGGCCGCGACCGGTGGGTGCGGACGACCACTGTACCCGGTCGTGCGCTAGCCACGCATGGACAGCGCCACCCAGACCACCGGCCCCGCCAGCAGTGGGCTGTCGAACACATCGAATGCGCCTCCCATGCCCGGCAGGAGCGATCCGGAGTCCTTCACGCCCGCGTCGCGCTTGAGGAGGCTCTCCGCGAGGTCGCCGAACGGGCCGACGAGCCCGAGCAGCCCGCCGGTGACCGCGCCGAGCGCAGGGGAGACGTGGTCGGCGGGGTCCGGCAGCGACGCACTCCACCACGCGAGCAGGCCGCCGGTGGCCGCCGCGGTGGCGATGCCGCCCACCAGGCCCTCCCAACTCTTGCCGGGGCTCAGCCACGGGATGAGCTTGCGCCTGCCGATCGACATGCCGGTGAAGTACGCGCCGATGTCGCTCGACTTGACCGTCATCACCGCGCCCACCAGCACCCATGGCCCCACCTCGCGGCGAACCATGAGCCACGCGCCCAGCATCAGGCCGATCCACGTGAAGGCCAGCATCGTGCCGCCGGTGGCGGCCATCGTCCCTGCGGCGCTGCGGCCTCGGGCGTGGGTCGCCAGCGCCACCGCCAGCGTGCTCCAGGCGGCGATCACCGGTGCCGCCAGCGCCCGTCGGGGGTCGTCGGTGGTCGCGGCCCAGCCGATGGAGGCCACGCCGGCAATGGCGGCCGCCACCGTGAGCGCCGTCGGCGCCGCCACGCCGCAGCCGCGCAGCATGCCGGCGAGTTCCCGCCCAAGGAGCGGGGCCATCACCACAATCGCCACCGTCGGGAGCACGCGGCCGTCGGTGGCCGCATCGCCCCAGAGCAGCGCCAC
>JBJOIF010000156.1:0-7203 GCA_046047335.1 Planctomycetota bacterium
GCTCGGGGAGTACGCCATCGCCGGAGAGATCAGCGGCATCGAGAGCGGCCCCGTGGTCACCCTGTACTGGGTGGAACTGGCTCCCGGCACCAAGGTCGCCAAACTCGAGGGCATCAACAAGGACATCGCCCGTGCGTTGGGCGCACCGAACATCCGCATCATCCCCAACATGGCCGGCCGGACGGCCGTGGGCGTGGAGGTGCCCAACACCAAGAAGGAGAAGGTCCGCCTCAAGGAGCTCATGAGCGGCCCCGCGGCCGAGGGCATGGGACTGCCGATGTTCCTGGGCAAGGACAGCGCGGGCGCGCCGATGGTGCTCGACTTGGCCAAGCAGCCGCACATGCTGATCGCCGGCACCACCGGAAGCGGCAAGAGCGTGTGCATGAACACCATCATCATGAGCTGGCTCTACACCAAGCGTCCGGACGAGCTCAAGCTCTGCCTGGTCGATCCCAAGATGGTGGAGATGGCGCAGTTCGGCGCGATCCCGCACCTGATGACCCCGGTGGTGACCGACATGTCCAAGGCCGCAGGCATCTTGGAATGGGCCGTCCGCCACATGGAGGAGCGCTACGAGCTCCTCAAGAACGTCAGCGTCCAGAACATGCTCCAGTACAACGAACTCGGCGAGGACGAGATCCGTGCCCGGCTCCAGCCCGCCAACGACGCGGACTGGGCACGCGTCCCCAAGAAGCTTCCGTACATGGTGTTCGTGATCGACGAGCTGGCCGACCTCATGATGCAGCACAAGGAGGTCGAGCAGTCGATCGTCCGCATCGCGCAGAAGGCGCGCGCGGTGGGCATGCATCTGGTGCTCGCCACGCAGCGGCCCCAGGCCAACGTGGTGACCGGCCTGATCAAGAGCAACATGCCCTGCCGCGTCACCTTCCGCGTGGCCAGCGCCATGGACAGCCGGATCGTCCTCGACCACAAGGGGGGCGAGCTGCTGCTCGGCCAGGGCGACATGCTGGTGGTGCCCAACGGTGCCCACAGCCCGTCGCGCGCGCAGGGAACGCTGGTGGACGACCGCGAAACCCGCGCCGTCACCACGTTCCTCAAGGACGTGGCCCAGCCCACCTTCGAGCGCGCGCTGGTGGCGATCAAGGGTCCGGGCGGATCGTGCGAGGCCGACGGCGAGTCCGGCTCGGGAGGCGGCCTCTCGGGCGAGCGCGACCCGCTCTTCGACCGCGCCGTGGAGATCATGATCGAGACCAACCGAGGCAGCGTCAGCATGCTGCAGCGGAAGATGTCGATCGGATACGGCCGCGCGAGCCGGCTGGTGGACCAGATGGCCGAGGCGGGCATCCTGGGCGAGGCCCGCGGCGCCAGCCCCCGTGAAGTCCTCATCACCATGGCCGACTGGGACCGCATGAAGGAGCTCGAGGCCGATGGCGGGGAGCGCGAGCTCACCGACGCCGAGCGCAAGCTGGCCGCGGCGGTCGACCAGGAGAGCGATGCGTTCCAGGACGCGTTCGCCGACGACGGGGAGGACCGCTCGTGACCGCGCGCCCCCTCTCCCCCGAGGCCGTCCGTCGAGGCATCGACGCCGCCATCGAGCAGGCCGAGAAGAGCTGGCGCGAGGGCGGCATCCCCATCGGCAGCGCGCTGCTCGACGCCCACGGAAACGTGGTCGCTGCGGGCCACAACATGCGCGTGCAGGCGGGAGATCCCACCGCGCATGCCGAGGTCAGCTGCATCCGCAACGCCGGCCGCCGGCGCGACTGGCGATCGCTGACCCTCGTCAGCACGCTGAGCCCCTGCCCCATGTGCTCGGGGACCGCCATCCTGTTCAAGGTGCCGCGCGTGATCATCGGCGAGCACCGCACCTTCATGGGTGCCGAGGGCTGGATGCGCGCCAACGGCATCGAGCTGACCGTGCTCGACGACCCGCGGTGCGTGGCCCTGATGGAGCGGCTCCAGCGCGAGAAGCCGGACCTATGGGCCGAGGACATCGGCGAGTGAACCGGGCGGGGCCAGGGCCGGGCGGAATCCGCACGGGAATCCGCAGGATGGACTTGCATCGCCCCGCCCCGGATCGGACTCTTCAGGGGTTGGGACACGAATCACGCACCGCACGGGCCCGCCCCGCCTGAAGGGACGCGAGCGGGCCAAGGGTGGCGGGAAAGGGATCACGGACCGGCGAGGCTGCCCATGCGGTGCGGGCAGCCCCGGTCACTTTTGGGCCATGAGCGTCGTCCGCAGCCCCTCGTCGAAGGGCACGATGACCTCGTACCCGAGGAGCGTGCGCGCCGCGTCGATCGAGGCGCAGCTGTGCATCACGTCCCCGAGGCGCGCGGGCCGGAACTCGGGCGCCGCCGGACGGCCGAGCAACGCAGACATCCGTTCGAGCAGTTCGAGCAGGGAGTGGCTGGTGCCGCAGGCGATGTTCACCGTCTCCCCGGCCAGCCGCCCGGGACGCGACCCGGCGAGGAGGTTGGCGTGGACGGCGTTGGCCACGTGCGTGAAGTCGCGCGACTGCGTGCCGTCGCCGTAGACCACCGGCGCCTCGCCCGCACGGATCCGCTCGGCGAAGATCGGCACCACCGCGGCGTAGGGAGAGTCGTGGCGCTGCCTGGGCCCAAAGATGTTGAAGTAGCGCAGGCTGACCGTCTCGACGCCGTAGCAGCGCGCCCACGTGCGCATCAGGTACTCGCACGCGAGCTTCGAGTACGCGTAGGGCGAGCACGGGTCCGGCACCATGTGCTCCACCTTGGGCTGGCCGGGTTGGTCCCCGTAGGCGCTGCTCGACGCCGAGTAGACGACGCGCCGGACCCCATGGCGGCGGCACGCCTCAAGCACCGCGAGCGTGCCGCCCACGTTCACCTCGTGGTAGCGGGCTGGCATCTCGATGCTCTGCGGGACGCTGCCCTTGGCAGCCAGGTGGAACGCCACATCGGCGCCCGCGAGGACATCGTCGAGGGCCGCTTCCGAGGCGATCGATCCCTCCACGAAGCGCGCGGCAGCGCCCGCGCCCGCGAGGTTCGCGCGGCGTCCGTTGGACAGGTCATCCAACGCGACAACCTCCGCACCGAGGGTGCAGAGGGCGTCGACGAGGTGGCTGCCGATGAAGCCGGCGCCGCCGGTGACCGCCACGCGGCGTCCGGCGAATGCGGCGCGATGGGCCTCGAGTGCCAGGTGGATCAGCGGAAGGTCGCCTTGAACGCCTTGATCGCCGCACCGAACTGGTCATCGAGCCCCTTGAAGCTCTTCTTCTCGACCAGCTGGTCGCGGACCGCCTTCGCGGGACCCTGGAAGTGCTCCAGGAGGCCCTTCTCGAAGGCGCTGACCTTGGCCACCGGCACGTCATCCATGAAGCCCTTGCTGGCCGCATAGATGGAGATGCACTGGTCGATGACGTCGAAGGGGCCGAACTGCCCCTGCTTCAGCAGCTCCACCATCCGCGCGCCGCGGTCGAGCTGGCGCTGGCTGGCGGCGTCGAGCTCGGTGCCGAGCTGGGCGAACGCCTCCAGCTCGCGATAGGCCGCGAGGTCAAGGCGCAGTGAGCCGGCCACTTCCTTCATGGCCTTGATCTGCGCGTTGCCGCCCACGCGGCTCACGGAGATGCCGACGTTGATGGCGGGTCGCACGCCGGCCGAGAAGAGCTCGGGCTGCAGGTAGATCTGGCCGTCGGTGATCGAGATCACGTTGGTCGGGATGTACGCCGACACGTCGCCTTCCTGCGTCTCGATGATGGGGAGCGCGGTGAGCGAGCCGCCGCCGTTCTCGTTGGAGAGCTTGGTGGCGCGCTCGAGCAGGCGGCTGTGCAGGTAGAAGACGTCGCCCGGGTACGCCTCGCGGCCCGGCGGGCGGCGCAGCAGCAGCGAGAGCTCGCGGTACGCCACGGCCTGCTTGGACAGGTCGTCGTAGACCACCAGCACGTGCTTCGGGGTCTTGCCTTCCTTGCCCTGCCACATGAAGTACTCGCCCATCGCGCAACCCGAGTAGGGAGCGATGTACTGCAGCGGCGCGGGGGCCGAGCTGCCGGCGTTGACGACGATCGTGTAGTCCATCGCGCCGTTCTTGCGCAGGGTCTCGACGACGCCGGCGACGGTCGAGTCCTTCTGGCCGACCGCCACGTAGATGCACACCACGGCGTCGGGGGTGCCCCAGTACTGCTTCTGGTTGATGATGCAGTCGAGGCAGACGGCGGTCTTGCCGGTCTTGCGGTCGCCGATGACCAGCTCACGCTGGCCGCGGCCCACCGGGATCATGCTGTCGACGGCCTTGATGCCAAACTGCAGCGGCTCCTTCACGGGCTGGCGCGCGGCGATGCCAGGGGCCACGATGTCCACCTTGCGGCTGCCGTGCGCACGGATCGCCGGGCCGCCGTCGAGCGGCACGCCCAGCGGGTCGACCACGCGCCCAAGCATCTCCGGGCCCACCGGCACCTCGAGGATGCGGCCCGTGGCCTTGACGGTGTCGCCCTCACGGATCAGGTCGGTGTCGCCGAAGAGCGCCGCGCCGACGGTGTCCTGCTCGAGGTTCATGGTCAGGCCAGTGACGGTCTTGCCGCTGCGGGTCTGGAACTCGAGCAGCTCACCCGCCATGACCTTGCCCAGGCCGTAGACGCGGGCGATGCCGTCGCCCACCTCGACCACCTGCCCGACCTCGGAGATCTCGAGCTGCGAGGCGAAGTTCTGGATCTCCTGCTTGATGACGGACGTGATCTCGTCGGTCTTGATCTTCACGGCGTTGCCTTTCGAAGGTGAGTTGGTCTGGTGCGCAGGAAGCGCGTGTGTCGTGCGGATGGCTGGATCGGGTCAGGCGAGGAACGAGCCCGCATCGCGGCCACCGAGGCCGCGGTCGAGGAGGGTGGACCGCATGCGCCGGAGCTGGGCGGCGACGGATCCGTCGATCAGTCGGTCACCGATGCGGAGCTTCAGGCCACCGATCATGGCGGGGTCGGCATAGAAGTGCAGGACGGGCTCCTTGCCCATCGACTTCCTCAGGTCGGCGGCGATCGATGCCTTGGTGGCCTCGTCGACCGAGCCGGATGCGGTGAACACGTCCACCTCGATGCGGCCGAACGCCTCCTGCTCGAGGGCGTCGTACGCGTCGTGAATCCCCGGGAGCTCGGCAAGCCGGCCCTTGCGGTTGAGCACGAGCATGAAGTTCAGCAGCGTGTCGGTGACGCGGCCGCCGAAGATGCGCTTCAGCGAGGCGGCGCGCTGGCCGGGGTCGACGATCGGCGAGCGGAACAGCTCCATCGCGCGCGCGTCGGCGCGGACGATGTCGCAGACCTCGCGCAGCTCGGCGCCCATCGAGGCCACGCCGGCATCCCCTCCGAGCTCGCGGGCGAGCTCGAACAGCGAGCGGGCATACACCGTGGCGACCTGATCGATCTGGGTGGGCATCGGTTCCTCAGCGGCGGCCGGAGGCGAGTTCCTGGAGCGACTCCTGGACCAGGCGCGCGTTGTCCTGGTCGTTCACCTGCCGGCGAAGGATCTTGCCGGCGATCTCCGTGGCGAGGGAAGCAGACTGCGCCTGGAGCTCGGCGACCGCGGCCTTGCGTGCGGCCTCGATGTCGGCGTTCGCGCGCGCCACCTTCTCGGCCAGCTCCTGCTCGTTCCGGGCCTTCAGCTCGTCGGCGACGCGCTGGGCGTCAGCGCGGGCCTGCTTGATCATGTTGGCCGCTTCCTCGCGGGCGTTCGCCAGGCTGCGCTCGAACTCCGACTGCGCGCTCTTGGCGGCAGCCCGAGCCTCCTCGGCGGCCTTGATCTCGCCGACGATCTTGGCGTTGCGCTCGTCGAGCGCACGGGAGATCTTCGGCCACACCACGAGGGAGAGGATGGCGAAGGCCACGCCGAACACGGTGAAGGCCGTGACGGCCGGAAGAATCTCGAAGGTGACCGGGTTGGCGGAACCTTCGGCGGCGGCGAGGAGTGGGAGGTGCATGCGGGGGTCCTTTGGAATGGCTCCCCCGCCCCTTCCGGGGCGGGGAGCCTCGGCCCGGGCAATCGCCCGGGCGCTCGATCACTTACTTGTTGATGCCAAGCAGCGACACGACGACGGCGAACAGCGCCACGCCTTCGACCAGTGCCGCGGTCAGGATCATGTTGGTGAAGATGCGGCCGCCCATCTCGGGCTGGCGGGCGGTGCTCTCGTTGGCCGAGGCACCGATCTTGCCGATGCCCATGCCCGCACCGATCACGGCGAGGCCGCCGACGATGCCGGCGCCGATGCCCACGCCCATGCCCTTGTAGTCGGCGGCCATGGCGGCGCCGGTGTCGGCGAGGGTGGTGCTGGCGGCGGCAGCGGCCGCGACGATGGCGAGGGTGACAGTGTTCTTCATGTTCGTGTCTCCGATGGTGTCTGACGCGGTGGGACGCGTCGGTTCATTCATGTCCCGCGCACCCACCGCGCACGGGGAAGATCGGGGTCTCCGGCCCTGGTTCAGTGTCCGTGCACGGCACCCGGCGCATGGGCCGCCGCGCTCTCCGAACCGTGGTGATGCCCTTCGTGGCCGTGTTCCTCGTCGTGATGCTCGTCATGGTGGGCCATCTGGCTGATGAACACCGCCGTGAGGAACATGAAGACGAACGCCTGCAGGAAGGCGACGAAGAGTTCGAGGAAGGTGATGATGACGGCGAAGCCGCCCGCCAACAGGCTGATGCCGCCGACGGCCGCCGCACCGAGCCCCGCGGCCATCGCACCGAACAGCATCAGGGTGGCCATCAGCGTGTGGCCGCCGACCATGTTGGCAAACAGTCGAATGGCGAGCGCGGCAGGCTTGATCACCATGCCGAGCACCTCGACCACGAAGATGATCGGCACGACGAACCACAGGCCCTTGTTGCGGACCAGCTCGGGACCACCGCACAGGTGCTCCAGGGTGCCGCCGATGCCCAACTCACGCACCGACTGCCACTGGATGGCGAGGAACGCCCACAGCGCAAGCGCCATGTTGACCGAGAGACACGCCGTGGCGGTCCCACCGATCCACAGGGCGGCCTTCTTGGCGACGGCCTTTTCTTCCTCTGAACCCTTGGGGCTGAGGCCATGGACGATCTCTTGGATGTCCATCAGGGGCACGAGGCCCATGAGGTTCAGCACGAGCACGAAGAAGAAGAGCGACATCAGAAAGGGCAGCCAGGCCCGGGCGAGCCGGGCGCCCATGACGGGCTCGAGCATCTGCGAGTACAGCCCGTCGACCAACACCTCCACCAGCTGCGCGAGGCGGCCCTTGGTGACCCAGCGGTCGTG
>JBJOIF010000157.1:0-2913 GCA_046047335.1 Planctomycetota bacterium
CTCTCGGTGCCGGGGTTCCCGGCGAGGTAGGGCTTGACCGGGTTGTGGGCGTCGTGGCCGGACAGGATCCAGAACGTGCGCCGCTCGCTGATCGCGGCCATCGGCACGAGCGCCATCTTCGCCGCGTCGAGCGCGAGGGCGAGCGGCATGCCGTGGAAGTTGCCGCCCGAGACGATGTCGGTGGCGCCGCCGTCGGCGAAGACCAGCGGGTTGTCGGTGACGCCGCCGAGTTCGCGCTCGACCACGCCACGCGCGAACGCCAGCGTGTCGCGCACCGCGCCGAGCACCTGCGGCGCGCACCGGAAGGAGTACGGGTCCTGGACGCGCGGGTCGTTCTCGCGGTGCGCGCGCAGCACTTCGCTTCCGGCAAGCATGCCGCGCAGTTCGGCGGCGACCGCCACCTGCCCGGGCTGGTTCCGTGCATCGTGGATTCGCGGGTCGAGGAACGCGTCCGTGGCGCGGCAGGCATCGATGGCCATCGCCGTGGCCGCGAGGGCGTGCCCGAGCACGCGGTCGGCGTCGTGCATGGCCAAGGCGCCGATGGCGCACATGAGGTGCGTCCCGTTGATGAGCGCAAGGCCTTCCTTCGCCGCAAGCGCCACCGGGTGTAGGCCCGCGGCCGCGAGCGCCTCGGTGCCCGCCACGCGACGGCCGCGGTGCCACGCCTCGCCCTCGCCGATCAGGACAAGCGCCAGGTGCGCCAGCGGCGCCAGGTCCCCGCTGGCGCCCACCGAGCCCCGGCTCGGGACCACGGGGACCACGTCCGCCGCAAGCATCCCGAGGATCAGCTCGGGGACCGCGGGTCGGACCGCGCTGCGGCCTCGAGCGAGGCTCGCCGCCAGGATGACCATCATCGCCCGGACCACCTCGGCGTCCAGCGGGTCGCCCACGCCACTGGCGTGGCTTCGCACCAGGTTCACCTGCAGCGCCGCCAGTTCCTCGTTCGGGATCCGCACGCGCGACAGGGAGCCGAAGCCGGTGTTGATCCCGTAGAGGGCCTCGCCGGCGCCGGCGCGCCGCTCCAGCGCCGCGCGCGATTGTTCCATCGCCGAGCGGGCGCCCGTACCGAGCACCACCCGCCGCCCGTGCCGCGCCACGCCGACGACGTCGGCGATCGAGAGCGGTGAGCCGTCGAGTTCGAGCGGGTCGGTGTCGGGTCGGTGTTCGCCGGTCATCACCCCACGATACGGCCGGGGCCGGCCCTTGCGGCTCCGTGTCGCCGCAGGTAGCACATGGCGCATGCAGCACCCCGTGGCCCGCTACGCCGTCCTTGCGCTCGGCGCCTTCCTCTGCATCGCCGCGGTCGTTCCCGTTCCAGCGTTCCTCATGAGCGCGCGTGGCGTGGCCGGTCCCGCCGCCACCGATGCGGCGCACCCGGTCCAGGCCGCCGTGGCCATGGCGGCCGCCGCGGCCGTGTGCACGGCGATCGCGTGCGCGGTGGGGCGCGCCATCAACGCCGCGGTCGGCCTCTTTGCGCTCGGGTGCGGCATGGCGGCCCTCGCGGGCCGAACGGGCACCATCGTCGATGCCGGGTTCGACGGCGACGCGCTCCTGCCGATCGCTGTCGAGACGATCGCGTGGGGCGCCGTGGTGCTCGGCATGTCGATGGCGGTGTTCAGGGCTTCCGGACCGTTGCTGGACCTGCCGGCGCGCCGACCGGGCGGACCGTTCCTTGCCGAGGTGTTCAATGCGGACGCCGCACGGGGGATCGTCGCGGCGGGTGTGGCGGTGGCGGTGGCATGGGTGGCGCTGCGCACGGATATGAAGGGGCAGGCGATCGGGGTGGCGGCGGCGGGCTCGGCCATCGGCGCCATCGTGGCGCGACGCGTCCAGGGCCCGACCCAGCCCATCCTGCTGGTGGCGATGCCCGTGCTCGGATTCGGGCTCGCGCAACTGGCGACGGCACTCCTGTCGGCCGGTCCCCTCGACCGCGCGATCGCGCAGCAGGCGCTTCCGGGCTGGTCGCGCGCCATGCCGCTCGACGTGGTGGCCGGCGCCCTGATCGGCGTGCCCGTCGGGCTTGGATGGTCGAAGCCCGGCGAGTGACCGGCCACGCCGCCGTACACTCGCTTGGATGTCCCTCCTCGTCACCGGCACCATCGGCATCGACACCCTTCACGCTCCCACGGGCGAGGCGACCGGCGTCCTCGGCGGAAGCTGCGCGTACTTCGCGGCGGCCGCCAGCCAACTGACGTCGGTGCGGCTTGTGGGCGCGGTCGGCGGCGACTGGCCGGAGGCGCACGAGCGCCAACTGCGCGCGTTCCGCAACGTGTGCCTCGATGGGCTCGAGCGGCGTCCCCAGAGCGAGACCTTCGCGTGGGGCGGCCGATACTTCGACAACATGAACCGGCGCGAGACGCTCTTCACGCGCCTGGGCGTGCTGGAGGAGGCCCCGCCGCGGGTGCCCCAGAAGTACCTCGACAGCGGAACGGTGTTCCTGGCGAACACGCATCCGTTGGTGCAGTTGGACCTCCTGCGCCAGTTCCCGCGTCGTCCATTCGCCGTCTGCGACACCATGGATCTCTGGATCAACATCGCCCGGCCGGAGCTGATGCAGCTGATGGCCGAGGTGGATGGCGTGATCATGAACGACGAGGAAGCGATGCAGCTCACCGACTGCCGCAACGTCGTCACCGCCGGCCGCCAGGTGCTCGCGAACGGGCCGCGCAGCTTCGTCGTGGTCAAGAAGGGCGAGCACGGCGCGATCCTCATCCACCGCGACGGCGTCGCCAGCGTGCCCGCGTTCCCCGCCGACCTCGCGCAGGTCGTCGACCCGACCGGCGCCGGCGACACCTTCGCGGGCGGCTTCATGGCGCACCTCGCGCGCGCCGGCAAGCACGACTTCGACACCATGCGCCACGCGATGGCGTGGGGCACGGTGCTCGCGAGCTTTACCATCGAGGCCTTCGGGCT
>JBJOIF010000158.1:0-4649 GCA_046047335.1 Planctomycetota bacterium
TGGACAGGCCGAACCGCTCGTTGAGTTCCTGCGATACCGCCAGGAGCGACTCCACGGCGGCGGCACCGAAGTCGGCACCGTCCGCCGCATCGATCGCCTCGGAGGCCGCGGCCTCGGCCGCCGAGGACGCCGCCAGGATCTCGTCGATCGCCTGCGTCGCTTGCGCCACCAGTCCGTCGAGGCCCTCAAGGGCACCCTGGTCCGCGGCGGCGTCGACCACTGCACCTTCGAAGTGGGCCACGCCGAGCGCCCCGAGGAGCGCGGCGTCCATCGCATCGAGCGCCGCCACGACGTCGGCCACCGATCGACCGCGGAATCCGCGGCCGGATCCCTTGCCGTCGGTCCCGAGGACGGACAACCCCTCAAGCGCGGCGCCGGCCGCCGCGTCGAAGCGGCCCACCGCATCGTCGAATCCGGCAGCGGCCGCATCGACCGCGTCCGCCGCGGAGGTCGCCTCCGAGAGCCGGACTTCCGCCGCCGCATACGCCATCGCTTCACGCGCGGCGGCGCCGCCGGCGGATCCATCCTCGATGGAACCGATGAGCGCTGTCACCGCACCGCCACCCTGCTCGGAATCGAAGTCCCCGCCGATGGCATCGGCACCGAACACCAGGGCCACCATGGCGTCCGCCTGTCCGGCCGCCTCGTCGGCCTGCACGGCCAGCGCGACCACCTCGGCCGCCACGGTGCCCGCCGCGCCTCCGATGGCACCCTCGGCACCCTGCACCAGCGTGCCGAGCTCGGTCGCACGGTCATCGACCGCGACCACCGCCTCCGCTTCGTCCGACTGCACGCGAGACTGGATCGCCTCAAGGGCGGCCACCAGATCGGCCACGGCGCCGAAATCCGCATCCGCGCCGTCGAGCCCGGCGCGCAGCGACTCGGCATCCGCCATGGCGCTCGAGGCCGCGGACAGGGCCTCGCCCGCCAGCGCGAGCCGATCGGCCGCCAACTCCGCCGCAGCCAGCTGCGCATCGGATCCCAGGAGTTCACCCAAGCCGGCCACCAGCGACTCGACGCGCGCCATGGCCTCCGCGGCCGCCGCCGCCACCGCCTCATGGCCAAGGCCCTGCTCGATCGCTTCGTCCAGCGCGGCAAAGGCCGCCTGGTACGCCGCGATCGACTCGTCGGCGGCCGCGCGCTGCTGCGCATCGAGGCCCGCCACCACACCATCGATGATGCCACGATCGACCTGCATCGCGCCGAGCGAGCCACTCGCCGCATCGAAGGCGTCGCCGGCCTCGACCATCGATGCCCGCAGCGCCTCCACCAATTCCACGATCTCCTCGCTGTCGGTGGACGCCGCGAGCGCATCGATGAAGCCCTGGACCTCCACCGCTGCCGCATCGAAGGATTCCAGATCCGCGCCCAGTGCGACCTGCGCATCGTCGAAGCTCGCTTCCACGGCCAGCACCTCGAGCTCGCCGTCGAGCGCCTGATCCAGCGCCTCGGCGTGTGCCTGCGCGGCCTCGACGGCGACGGATTCCTGCGTCGCCACCGCATCCAGCGCCTCGAGCGCACTCCCGGCAGCATCGTCCGCCACCGTCACGAAGGCCGCACCGGCCTCGTCGGCCCGCGCGAGGAACCCGGACTCCGCCGATTCCCGCAGCGACGACACGCCCTCGGCCGACGCGAACGCTTCCGCGATCGTGCCGCGCACCTCGGCAAGCAGTTCGCCCATCCGATCCGCATCGATGGCGTCGATCGCCACGGACTCGGCGATCGTGCGCAACTGCGCCGCCGCGTTCGCCGCCGCGCGCGCCAGTTCCGCCGAGGACGCCACCGAGGCGTCCGCCTCCGCCACGCCCACAGCGCTCGTTCCATAGGCCTCGCCGAAGCGGTCCTCCAGCGACTGGGCCAGTTCCAGGAGCGCGCCGACCGCCCAGCGGATGTCCTCGGACGACCCGGCGGCATCGTCCGCCTGGCCGGCCGCGTCGGCCGCCTCGAGCGCCGCCTCCACCATCCGGTCGATGGCCGACAGCGCACGCGCGTTCAGTTCCTCAAGCAGCTCCTCGCCGGGCGCCTGGCCCACGGCGCCATACGCCTCGGACTCAAGCGCAGCAAGCGAATCCAGCGCGCCGCGCATCGATTCGAGCGCGTCGGCCGCGGCGGTCACGTCGGACGCGCGGTCCTCGGACTCGGCCAAGCCGGCGATCACGGAGAGCCCCGCGGCCTCCGCGTCGGCGAAGGATTGCGATTCACCCTCGGCCGCAGCCAGGGCAAGCGCAGCATCGGCCGCCGCGCGCTCGGCCGCATCCAAGGCATTGACGCCGTCGGCCAGCGCGTCGAACTCGTCGTCAAGCGCGGCGATCGATGCATCGACCGCCACGTCGGCGCGCACCAGCTGGTCGATCGCTCGTCCGGTGTCTTCGCCGGCGCGCTCGGCGCCCAGTTCGGCGAGCGACTCGAAGGTCGCCTGCCCGTCTTCCAGCGCGGCCGCCATCGCATCGTCGCGATCGGTGACCGATTGATCGGCCTCGAACCACCGTCCGACCAGTTCGAGCCGGACCGCTAGCATGCGCGCGTAGATCGCTTCCACCTGACCGAGCAACTGCGCCCGGGGGTCGGTCTCGGCCGCGGCCTGCGCCTGCTGCACGGCCTGCAAAGTGACCTGCGCGCGCTGCAGCGCGGCGGAGGCCTCCGCCAGCTCGTCGGCGGCGGCGTTGGCGCTCGCCAGCAATTCCGGCGCCGGCCGGAGACGGGCCAACTCGTCGATCAACTCACGAAGCGCACTGACCGTGTTCTCGGAGGCTCGCCACACGTCGGCCGCCGAGCCGCCCTCGGCCACCACCAACTGGAGGTCGCCGAGTGCGCCCTCGTACCGGTCGATCGCGTCCTGCGCCTCGATGCGGGCGCCCTCCTCGACGGCGCTCACGAGGGCATCCACTGCCAGCACGCGGTCGGACATGCCGATCAGCGAGCCGCGCGCATCGTCCAGCGCATCACCCATGGCTTGGAGCGCGTCGTGCGCGCTCGTCGCCTGAGCAATCAGCCCGGTGCCGACCTCGTCGCGAGGTCCGTCGCCGGAATCCGTGGACTGGCCCGGCGGAACCAACGCCGACCCTTCGTCCACGGGCGACGTCTGGACCAGAACGGCACTGCCGGCCCCGTCCTCGTCGCGCTCGGCGTCGATGAACTGTTGGATGACCTCCAGCGCCTCGGCGGCACGGACGGCCTCATGGTCGAAGATGCCAAGCTGCGCCAGGAGCTGCGCGTTGCCAGCCTCGAACGCACCGCGGTCGACGGCCACCTGCGCCTCGGCACCGGCGGCCTCCACGCGTGCTGCCTGGTGCTGCGCAAGCGCATCGCGGGCCGCATCGCGACGCACCTCGGCAAAGGCCCGCAGGGCCGCGAGCGCGTCCTGGTTCGCCTCGACGAGGTCATCGCCGTCGAGGTCCGTGAGCAACCGATGGATGCTGTGCTCCACGCGCTCGTGGGCGGCGCGGACGTCCTCGCGCGCCTCGGCAAGCCACTCGCCGCCGCGGCGGATGAGCGCACGGTTGATGGTGGCGACCACCGACCCGCCGTCCGAGTTGCCCGCGTCCTGCACCTTCGCCACGGACACCTGCGACTTCGTCGTCGACGTGTTCGCCTTCTGGGTCTGCGCCGGACTGCCGGCGTTGGCGGGCGACGGGCCAACCGCCGCCTGCTGGACCGTCTCGGTGGCGCTGGTGGAGGGCAGCGCACCAGCCGTCGTGGGTGCGGCGGTCGACACCATGGCGGCATGGGTGGGCTGCTGCACGCTGCTGGTGCTCGTGGCGGCGCCCGACATCTGCACGGTGGTGTTGCTGAGCGCGTACTTGAGCTCGATGGCGCCGATGGCGTTGCGACGCGCGCCCACCACTTCAACCTGCTTCAGCGCGCCGGTGGCGATCGCAAACTCGGTGCCGCGCACCGCGAGCGTGGTGCTCGGCGTCACGACCTTGAAGTCGTTGGACAGGCCGACCTTGTCGACCTTGAAGTCGGCGCGGCCGTGCTTCACGGCCACGGTCGTGCGCAGGACATCGCCGTCCTGGACGTGCGCGGGGATCTGGAACACCGTTCCCGCGTCGATCAAGGCGGTGGCGTTGCGCATCCGCAGCGCCGCGTGCGATCGCAGGCCGGTACGAACCTCGGCCCCCGGCTCGATGACGTCGTTGACGGCCGCATTCTTCCACGGGGCGTCCGAGGACGGACGCCACTGCACCTTGCCCGAGACATCGATCACGATCGCCTGAAGCGACGTGCCGGCGGGAGCCGGGTCGGCGGCCGGGCCGGACGCCGCCGCGCCGCCGGCGACGGGTGCCGACTCCGCCTGCCCCTTCGCCTGCTGCGCGATCGCCGCCACCCCGAGCGCCAACAGCATCGACGCCAACGCCGGACGGCGCGGGCCGACCGCAGTCAGTCGGGTCATCGGATGCACAGGGGCGCTGGACGGAACGGTGGACACGGGTTCTTCGGTTGCGATCGTGAGGTCAGGTACGGTCGGTCTCTTCCGACTGTGCGGAAGATTCCGGGCAAACCATCCCTCACAGATCCGATGCGTGGGGAGGCAAGTCAACCCAATCCCAAACCGATTGGCTCACTCCTGAGAAATGATATCCGGACTCGGTCAGGCGCAAGTGGTTTCGGGACCAAGAGTTGCAACCCGATCAGGCCTCTGCTCACGG